>DATJYW010000318.1:0-35702 GCA_035499435.1 Candidatus Acidiferrales bacterium
GGCATTGCCAGGGTGAAGCCGGTGCAGGAACTCAAGTACACCGGCCAGTCTCCGCTGCGTGACGATATCCCGGCCAAGGTCGACGGTTCGATGAAATGGGCCGTCGGCGTAACGCTGCCCGGGATGGTTCACGCGCGCAACGTCAAACCTCCTTTCGCAGGCGCCAGGCTGACGGGCATCGATGAATCGTCGGTGCGGAATCTACCCGGCTTCCTCAAGGTGGTGAGCAAACGCAACTATGTCGCGGTGGTGTGCGAGCGCGAAGAACAGGCGGTTCGCGCCGCTCGCCAGCTCAAGACGACCTGGGAGAAGCCGGCAACCGCTCCGTTCCCCAAATCCGAAGATCTCTTCAAATACATGCGCGCCGCCGAGCCGACGTCGGCCTCCAAGCCGATCGTGGTGGGGAAGCCCGACGAGGCATTTGCGGGCGCGGCCAGGATCGTCGAAGCGGAATACGAGATCCCGTTCCAGGGGCACACCGCGTTCGCCGGCGCTCACGGCACGGCGGACCCGTCGAACGGGCAGATGACCGTGTATTCCAACGACATGAAGGCCTACAGCCTGCGCACCGGCATCGCGGCGTTTCTCGGGATGCCGCGCGAAAAAGTCCGCGTGCTCTGGATGCAGGGACCGCAGGGCTTTGGGCGCACCGCGGCTGAGGAGGCGGGCTTCGAGGCTGCCTGGATCGCGCGCGAGATCGGCCGCCCCGTGCGTGTGCAGTGGATGAGGGACGAGGAGACGGCGTGGGACACCAAGGGTCCGGCGTTCCTGGTGAAGGCGCGCGGAGGCCTGGACGCCCAGGGGCAACTCACCGCGTACGAGTACAGCGCCCGGTCGTGCGACTACAATCATGTCGGCTACAACGAGCCGGACACGGTGCTCATCGCACAGCTCATGGGTTCGAGGCGGGCATATCCGGCCGGCGGCAGCTCGTCGATGCCATCGGAGATGTACGCGATTCCCAATCGCCGCATGTCCGGCGAAGTCGTCGGCCTCCCCCTGGTCTGGGAGACGCCGCTGCGCACCGGGAATCTGCGCGATCCGAACGGGCCGCAATCGACGTTCGCCGCGGAATCGTTCATCGACGAGCTGGCGGCAGCTGCGAAGGCCGATCCGCTGGAGTTTCGCATGAAGATGCTCACAGCCGCCGCCACCGACGACAGCGGGTTCAAACGCGCGCGCTCGATCGCGGTGCTCAAGGCAGTCGCGGAGGCCTATGGCTGGGATGCGCGGCCTTCGCCAAGACCGCTCGGTACCGGGAACATCCTGACCGGGCGCGGCATCGCGTACTCGTTCCGCGGCCAGACCGTGGTGGCGCAGATCGCGGAGGTGGAAGTAAACCGACAGACCGGCCATGTCTGGGCCAGGCGGCTGGTGTGCGCCCATGACTGCGGACTGGTGGTCAATCCCACGAGCCTGCGGCGCACGATCGAATGCGCCATGCTGCACTCACTGAGCCGCGCGATTCACGAAGAGGTGCAGTTCGACACCGAGAAGGTGACGAGCGTGGACTGGATATCGCATCCCACGCTCCGGCACACCGACGTTCCGGCGGCCATCGACGTGGTGCTGGTGAACGGCGATCCCAATCCGGACCGTCCCGACCTGCCGCCATACGGAGGGGGCGAGGCGGCCTGCAAACCGATGCTCGCGGCAGTGGCCAACGCGATCTACGACGCGACCGGCGTTCGACTTCGTCGGGTTCCGTTCCGCGACGCGCGCGTGCTTGCGGCACTGAAAGAGGCTCGCGTGTGACCTGGCGAAGCCTGTCAGCGGAAGAGGATCGACGCGAAGTCGCCGAGGAAATCGCGCCAGAGGAACCAATAGTGCGACCCCGGGATCTCCTTGTATGACGTTTTGAAGCCTTGCTTCTCCAGGAGAGAGTGGAGATTCATGGTGCCTTCGCGGGCCATGTCGGTGGTGCCGGCGCCGGTCCAGTAGAACTTCACGCCGCCGGCTTTGACGGCTTCCAACTGCTTCTCGTAAGCTTCGTCCACGGTGCGGGGACCGGAGCTGAAAACGCCGATGTAGCCGAACACGCCGGGATTGTTGTTGGTCGCCATCAGGGTGTGGCCGCCGCCCATGGACAGACCGGCGATCGCCCGGTTGTCGCGGTTCGCGATCACACGATACGTTTTCTCCACGAACGGGATCACGTCCTTCACCAGGCTTTCGGGGTAGGAGCCGGCGTACGGCTGAGGAGGACGGGCAGCAGCGCCGCCGCGCCCGCCCTGCCCCGCCCCTTGAAGCGGAGGCGGCGCGGGGGCCTGAACGGATTGGCGCGCGGGCGTGGGACCGTATGCGTAGCCTTGCGACACGGTCTGGGTGGCGTTGCCGTTGGGCATGACCACGATCATCGGCTTGGCCTTGCCCGCCGCGATCAGGTTGTCCAGGATCACATTGGCGCGGCCCATCGTGACCCACGCGTCCTCGTCTCCGCCTCCGCCGTGCAGCAGGTAGAGCACGGGATAGGAGGCTTGGCCGGCTTCGTACCCGGGAGGCGTGTAGACATACATGCGGCGGCGATCCTCTTTCAATGTGGGCGATGGGTACCACACGAGATGCATGGTCCCGTGAGGAACGTCCTTGAAATCCCACCGGTCGGATTCCGGGCCGGAAATCATGAGGAGGTTGTCAATGCGGGAGCCGTCGCGCTGCGTCTCGCCGTTGCCGGGGTCGAGAGCTTTCACGCCGTCGACGAGAAACCAGTAGCCCCAGAGCTGCGCGCCGAGCGGTCCCACGGTCACCGACCAGACTCCGTTATCGTCTTTGGTCATCTTGATATCGCGCGCGCCTTCCCAGCTTCCGTTCAACGTGACCTCGTTGGCTTTGGGAGCCGAGAGGCGGAACGTCACGGTGCGGTCGGGATGGATTTCGGGCGAGACGGGCCGTGGCGCCGCGCCGCCTCGTCCCGCGGCCGGCTGCTGAGCGTACGCCGCCGGCAGGGACAGAAGCGCTGCCGTCAGAATCGCGCAGGTGAATGATGCCAAGTGTTTCATGGTGTGTGCCTCTCTAATTTAACTTCCGGAGCCTACGCGCCCGCGGCACGCGCGACGGCGGCCGTTTGCGGCGTCTTTTCGATGTTCCAGCATAGGTCCATCAGGCTGCGAACGCGGGCCGGCGACAGGATCCCTTCCGCCAGCCCCTGAAACTTGCTTTCGAGCTGCGCGTCCGTCATCGGATTTTTCGCGCTCCCCACGGCATGCTCGATGTACTTGTCGAGTCTTCGGCCGTCTTTCAGAACCACTGCGATGCGCACCTGGTCCTCTGCGATCGCGCGGTCGATGGTCGCGCCAACCCGGCCGCGCAAGGCGGCAGTGGCCGGATCCTGAACCGCCCTGTCACTGAACTCGCCTTCGCCGATGCGCCCATACACGATGGCGGCCGCCACCGCGTGGTACACGCTGAACTTGCCCTCGAGGCCCGTCTGCGGCGTCTTCTTGCCGGTCAACTCCAGCACCAGCGGGTGGACCTCGAGCTCGATACGCTCGATCTGGTCCGGCTTCAGTCCATATTCGGCCCGGAGTTGCAGGCAGCCGTCGATGGCGGGATGAATCACCACGCCGCAGGGGAACGGCTTGTAGCTGTTGACCGAGATTTCGAACCGGCCGCCGAGGTTCTCCGTGATCGCGGCGTAATTGCGGGCGGTGCTGAGGACGTTGGCCCAACCGCGCGGCGCCTCGAGTGCCTGCGCGGAGCTGGTGTAGTTTTGCTGCGCCAGCAGCGCCGCGGTGAATCCGTTCTGCGCCGCCCGCCCGGGATGGAAGCTCTTGGTCATGGTGCCGAACATCTCGCGCAGGCCCACCGGCTGCGTTGCCGCCAGTCCCAGCGCCCAGAGCATCTGGGTCTCGGTCAGGCCCAGCAACTTTCCCACGGCGGCGGCGGCGCCGAATGGACCTACGGTGCCGGTGTTGTGCCAGCCGATGTCGTAATGCGCCGGATAGACGGCGGTCGCGATGCGGCACTCGACTTCCGCTCCCAGGATCAACCCGTGCAGAAAGTCCGCGCCCGAAACCGGACGATACTCCGATAACGCCAGGATCGCCGGCGCGACCGGAGCCGCCGGGTGCACGATGGTCCGCAGGTGCGTATCGTCGAAATCGAAAATATGGGAGCTGATGCCGTTTACGAGCGACGCATTCAGAACGTCCATGCGCTCCTTGCGGCCGAGGATGGTGGCCTGAGGCGGACCGGAGAATGGAGTCATGGCGGCGAGAGCGTGGTCCACGGTCTCATGCCGTGAGCCGCCGACCGCGCAGCCCACCCAATTCAATAAGGTGCGCGTGGCTTCCCTGCGAACCGAGGCCGGCAAGTCCTCACGCCGGGCGTTCACCACGTACCGGGCCAGTTTCCTGGTGACGTCTTTTGCCGCCTCGGTCTCTTCCGGAACCGGGGTCGCCGATGCCGCCAGCCCGCCCGCAAGCGCCGATGCGCCGAGAAACTTCCGCCGGCCGATGGGTTCCACGTGCCCGGCCTCCTTACTTGAGATAGGTATATCTCAAAGTCCAGGTATAAGTCTCGCCCGGCTTCACCGCGAACTCCACGAACGGCTCGACCGACATCACTGCACGAATCGACCACAGCGCCAGGCTCGCCAGCGGGCGGTCGGCAGTCACGCGCACGCCGGCGCCGGTCTTCGAGTTCATCACCGTCACGTCGTAATCCGAAGGCGCCGCGCCGAAGCCCTCCATCTGGCTCATCACGCGATCGCGCCCGTCGAGTGTCTTGCGGTAGAGGATCTGCTTGCCGCGGATCTCGGCCAATGCAGCATCCGGCGGATGCTGGCTGCGAATCTCGAAGGGCACCGAGATGGTGCAATCCGGTCCCGGCGCCTGCCCGTCGATCACCAGGAAGTTGTGGTTGTAGACGCGCGACGAGATCGGCTTTTTCCCGGTGTTGCGGAAGCTGTGCGCGATCTCCATTTCGGCACCGTTGCCGGCCAGACGAACGGTCTTGCGGTACTCATAGCCATACCCCGACGCCGCATCGTTCACCACCTGGGTAAACTCCGCGGAGGTGCGCGTGAGCCGATGGGTCCACTTGCCCGGATCCGCGATCTGATATAGCCGGAAGTGGTCGTAGTCCTGATCGTCCAGACGGCGCAGCACACCGACGCCGATTTTGAGGAACGTGCCGCCCGGTTTGGCGTCGTCGAAACCCAGGCCCTTGTTGTTGGTGTTGAACTCCTCCGCCGGACCGGTGACGGCGGTATTCGGTCCCGCGACGATGTCCGCGCCGCGGTATTCGAAGTCGTGTATCGCGGGATCCGTGCCCTGGAACCAGCGGCCGTAGAACTTGTGGCCGCCGTACTCGACGGTCTCGATCATTCCGGACCAATCGAAACGGGTCCCGCGGTAAAAGCCATTGGCCGCGTCCGGCAGATAGAGCTTTACCCGCAGCGATCCGTTGCTCAGCTCCGCCTGCGGCGGCTCGGCGGCGGCCAGCAACAGCGGCATCAAGAGGTAGGCGGCACGCATGATGGTTCCAGTCTACTGCCGATCGCCGGCGCCGTCGGCCACAACCGTTCCCGAGGCGGGGATTCAGCCTTCGATTTCCTGCCGAAGGTGGATCTGGGCGCTGCGCAGCTCGCGGCGCACGACTGGAACCGGAAGGTCGAGGCAGCGCGATATCTCTTCAGCCGTCAAGCCGCCGAAGAATCGCATCTCGACGAGGCGCGCTTTCCGCTCATCGTGCTGGGCAAGCGCGCTCAAGGCGTCGTCGAGGCGGATCAGGGCGCGGTCGCGATCCGGAGCGAAGTCCATGCCGCGATCCAATGCAACGGTGAGGGCGGCGCCGCGTTTTGCCGCCTGGCGCGCGCGCGCGTGGTCCACGAGGATCTGACGCATGACTCGCGCGGCAATGCCGAAGAAGTGCTGCCGGCATTGATAGTCGATGCCGTTATCGACCAGCCGCAGATAGGCTTCATGAATCAGCGCCGTTGGCTGCAGGGTATGATTCTGCGATTCGCGCCGCAGATAGGCCTGGGCAATGCGGTGCAGCTCGTGATAGACAAGGGGCACTAGGTCGTCAAATGCCTCGCGGTCGCCGCCATTTACACGAACCAGCAGGGTCGTGATGGCTCCAGACGAGAGAGCCAGGTGGCCAGACGCATTCTGGCCCGGGTGAACTTGCGAATCTGTCATGTCTGGGACTTAATCTCCGGGAGGATTACTGCTTTTGGGAACTCCTGTTAGCTCATCATACTAAAGCTGAGTCACTTGGACTGTTATTTTCAGAACGATAGGGAATTAATTAACGATCCGGGGTATTCCTGAGTTTAGTTGAAAGCGCATTGATTCCGTACCGGGAGAGAGGTGGCGGTGCACAAAGGTATTTTCCGGCAGTGCGCGATCCCAGCGGAGCCACAGCTCGCGATCACGCTCCTCCAGCGCTTCCGCGGCCTGAGGCAGCCCAGCAGTCCGCTCCACCGCCGCCGCGCTTCGGTAGAGTGCCGACTGGCGTACTGCGTCGGTAAGGCTCGTCTCCACGGTCGACTTTGCCGGCCTCGCGGACTGGAGGAGCCGCTGATAGATTTGAACCGCGCGAGAGAGATTGCCGGTCGCGGCCTCGTAGTCGCCAAGGGCGCGTAACCATACTTCCGTTTCCGAGCCCAGCGGGATGGTCTCGGCCGGATAGAGTTTCAGCTCGCGCAGACGCTCGAACGCGGCATCCAGTCTCTGTCCGGCTTCGACGGGACGATGAAGCTTAAGAAGGGCGTAACTGGAACCAGACAGCAGGCTGACTTCGAAGCGTCGAAAGCTCGAGTTATTCGGGATCTCGGCCACGTGGCGGAATGTGTGGTCGAAGACAGTCAGAGCTCGCGCCGGGTCGGAAGGGGTCAGGATGCCGCCCAGCGCGATGCCCGCATTGGCTACGCGGCTGCGTGACGCCTGGTCATCCGGATCGCGATGCGCAAGGCCGTCGCCAAGGCGGAAGGCGTGTTCGAGAGACTCGATGGCATCAGCAGGACGGCCGAGGCTGATGGCGTTCTGTTCTCCGAGGAGTTCACCCCTACAGACGAGGCTGAGAGCGTAATTCATGACTCGCCATGTCTCGGTGGCGGCGCCGGGGTCCGACAGGCGCACTGCCTCATCCAGGTCCTTCAGTGCCTGATCCAATTCGCCGCGGCCGCGGTGGACATCGGCGGTGATCCAGAGAAAATCCGGGAGATAATCCTGCCGTCCGGCGGCGCGGATGAGGTCCATCGCACGGCTGCAGAGGCGGAGCGCTTCCTCGAAATGCTCCCGTCGCGCAAATTGATCGGCGAGGTTCAGATACGTACTCAGGATTGCCGGGAGATCGGCTTTATCGGCCGGTCCAGGCTGCAACCTGTCCAGCCAGCCGGCCGACGTTCGCGCCAGTTGAAGCGCCTCATCATAGCGGCCGCCATACCTGGCGAGGAGCATGCGATCGTGAGCGATTTGCGCTGAACGAAGAATGGCGGTTCTATTTCGCGGCTCCGATGCCAGCACCGACTGGACCAGACCCTCGGCGACCTTCAGATTCTTTTCTGCCTGGTCCATCTGGCCGAGATTTCGCGCCGTCGGCACGCCTTGCACGCGCGCTACGCGCATGTAGGCGGTGCCCAGGTCCAGGGTAAGTGCCGGATCGCCGTGGGTATCTGCCGCGAGGCTGCGTATGTATCCGAGGGATGTGTCGACAACGAATTGGGAGACCCTTGTGCCGCCGGAAAGCTTGCGAATTTCATATTCGATGTCGAACATTTTGTTGGCCAGCTGCCGCACATCGGTAAAGCGCCTCTCCGCGACGCGGCGCTCCCGGTCGGCTACCCAGAGTCCCGCCGACAGGCTCGCTACCGCGGCGGCCACCGCTGCCGCCGGCATCCAATGCCTTCTCAGGTAGCGCCTTGTCCGGTACCACACGTTCCCGTTGCGCGCGCTGACCGGCCGGCGCTCCAACACCGCGCGCAGATCGTGCGCAAAATCGTCCACCGATCCGTAACGGTCTTCCGGCTCGGGCCGCAGCGCCATCGCGATCACGAAGTCCAAGTCCCCGGGGACCGCCGGATTCAAGCGGCTCGGCGGCACTGCTTCGCCATTGGCGACCCTTGCCGCACCCTCGCGAGGCGCCGCGCCGGTGAGCAGCTTGTACAGCACTGCCCCGAGCGAGTATATATCCGTCGCCGTGCTTTGCACTTCGCCTCTCAACTGCTCCGGGCTGGCATAATTCGGCGTCAGCAGCTGGTCTGCCATCTGCGTGACATCGCCGGTGTCATCCAGCAGTTTGGCTATGCCGAAGTCCAGCAGCTTGGGCTGGCCCATACGGTCCACCAGTATGTTTGAAGGCTTCAGATCGCGATGGATGATCAACCGCCGGTGTGCGTGCGACACGCCCTCGCACACGCGCAGAAATAGTCTCAGGATCTCTTTGATATCGGCGCCGAAGCCGTACCGGTCTATCGGAACGCCGTCGACGTGCTCCATGACCAGGAAAGGGCGCCCGTCGGCGATGTGACCGGCATCCAGGACGTGAACCACCCAGGGGTGATGCAGGGAGGCCAGCAACTGTCGCTCCCGAAGGAAGCGTTCGCGCCAATCGGGACGATGCGTGTCCGTACGGAGCAGCTTGATGGCTACCTTCTGCTCGATCTCGCCATCGGCGCGTTCGGCCAGATAGACGCTTCCCATGCCACCCTCGCCGATCTTCTGGATGATGCGGTAGCTGCCGATCTGGTCCCCTGGCGAAGGATATGGATTGCTTCCGAACACAGTCAAAGGGACGGATGGCAGCATTTAAGGATAGTAATGGTCAACCTCATGTAACCGGTCATTCAAACGATTTACCTATGTTACTCATCGTGCTTCTTTCGATTTAGTTTGTCTTTTTCGCATGTTCCATTGAGAAGTACGCAAGTCCCGGAGGATCGCAATGCCAAAGTTCGTGATCGAGAGGAATGTGCCGGGGGCGGGAAAGCTTTCGGCGGAAGAGCTGGGCGCACTCACTCAAAAGTCTTGCGCGGTTCTCGGCGGTCTGGGGCCGCAGATCGAGTGGATTCAAACCTACGTCACCGCAGACAAGCTGTATTGCTTATACGTTGCGCCGAGCGAGGAGCTGATCCGGGAACATGCGCTGCGGGGCGGATTTCCGGCCAATTCGATATCGGAAGTGCGTGCGATGATCGGGCCGGTGGAGGCTTAATCGAAATGCCAATGCAGGTGTGTATGGGTGCCGTTCTCCAGTGCAGCTTCGGGATGGCGCCCAGCTCGCTGGTGGTTCTGCCGGTGAATCGGACCTATACGGACCAGGTGCCGGACGCGAATATCATGGACCATGTTCCGATGGTGAACATCATGCCGTTCGGCCTGTGCACCTCTCTGGCCAACCCGGCTGTGGCGGCCGCAACCTCGGCAGCGATGGGCGCCCTGACTCCGATGCCGTGCATACCGAATACGCCGGCGCCCTGGGTCACCGGCGCCCCGACGGTGATCCTGGGCAACGCTCCTTCCCTGGACAACATGTCCAAGCTGATGTGTATGTGGGGCGGCTTGATCCAGATCGCCATGCCCGGCGAGGTTACGGTCAACGTACCGTAGGCGCGGGGATCGGTACTAATTCGCCTGCCACGCCTCCTTGTCCAGATTTGGAAACGTGACCTGACAGGTTCCGGGGTCGATATGATCCACCCTGGCGCAGCCCTTATGGTCCAGCGTGCCACTTGCGACCGTGGTGCCATCCGGGAGAGTGATGTGGTAAGGCTCGCCGGGAACCGGATTGCCGTCCTCATCCAATAATTCAATCTCGATCCAGTGCTTCTTATCGCGGTTCTGAGCAGAATTGGGGTCATGGGTGGGCGCGTCCGGACGCACGCTCAGCGCGGACGCCTTCGCGGGCGAGAGCCGGGAACCGGAAGCTGGCTGCTCCATCCCAGGATTATCGTTGTCCGCAACCGCTGCCTCGAGCGGAGGCAGAGGAGACACCAGGGCGCTGTCCGATCCGGAAAGCGCCGCGCCGCCGCTATTGATCAGGACCGCCGGCATGCCGGAGATCGCGACCCCGGAAGGATCGATGGTGATGAAGTTTCCACCCACCTTCAGTGTGATCCCGGTAGCCGCTTCGATGATGATTTGCATGGCTTTCAGGTAAAGGTCCTGCGATACCTGGCTGACATGGCTGCCCTGGAACTGTTCGATTACATCTCCGGTCACACTGAGGGAACTGGAGCCGGTGATCTGGACCGCGGCTTTGCCGTCGATTTCCAGGTGGTGGTCCCGGCCGATCTTCTGGATGCGATCGCGAGCGATCTCGCTGTGGCTGTCGCGCGCCATCTTCTCCACCTCGTCCCTGGCTACGATCAGGTGCCGGTCCCGGCCGATCCATTCTCTGCGATCATTTTTCACGCGAACATCGATGTCCTTCTCCGCATGAACAAATACCTGCTCGTGGCCTTTCTTGTCCTCGAACCGGATCTCGTTGAATCCGCCGCCGCCTTTCGAGCTCATCGATTTCAGGGCGCTCTTCGTCTGTTGATCTGGGAGGTTGTACGGCGCCATGTGGCCGGCGTTGTATACCGATCCCGAAATGATCGGGCGGTCCGGGTCGCCTTCCAGAAAACTGACGATCACCTCCTGGCCGATGCGGGGAATGTGGATCATCCCCCAGCCCTTCCCAGCCCAGCCCTGTGCGACGCGGATCCAGCAGGAGCTGTTTTCGTCGCATTTGCCCTGGCGATCCCAAAAGAACTGCACTTTTACCCGGCCGTACTTGTCGGTCCAGATTTCTTCGCCGGACTTACCGACTACGACGGCAGGCTGGTGGCCGTGAATCGCCGGTTTCCGGGCAAGACGGGACGGCCGGTATGGCACACAGTCCGGGATGGCTTCAAAGCGATTGGCATACTCGTATGGGTCCTGAGGACCCGCGCGATAACTCGTGTTTCGCGCATAATGTTCGAGCGCCGTGATCGTGTAAGTGGTGTTAGCGCTGTCGCGAAAGTGGTCGGTCAACGTGAATTTGTAACCGCACTCGAAGCCCTGGCAGTTACTTTCACCACGGATCGTCTTGAGGCCGACTTCCCGCTCCTCCAGGCGGATGCGAGTGTAGCGGGCGCCGTCGTCCTTGCTGCTGTACTTGCCGGGCCAATCATAGTCCTCGCCGGGCAAGTTGCCCGCCAGGGTGGCGAAGAGATTCGTGGCGGGCTTCTCGAAATCGTAGTCCGTGAGCGAAGCCGTGCCGGTGTGCATCCTGAATTCGGCTTCGAGGCTGACGACCGTGTCCTCCGGCTGGTTCGTTCCCGTGGCGGCCAGGTACCGGGCCTGCGGCTTGAGCGGGCATGGCTGGAAGGCCGACGAATCGTTGGCCAGCACCACGGTGTGTTTGTCCTGAGCGTGCTCGAAATAGTAGAAGATCCCTTCATCCTCGAGCAGCCGCGAGACGAAGTTCAGGTCGGTCTCGCGGTATTGGACCACATATTCCCGCTGTGGGAACGAGTCGCGCAGCTTCATCCGGTAATCCGAGAAACCGCGGTCCCGGAAAACCTGTTCGACAATGTCGGGAACGGTCTTGTTCTGAAAGATGCGGCAGTCGGAGAAGTGATTCAGGAGCCAGAGCCACGGCACCAGCTCCGCTTCGTACGCCGCCATGCCGTCCTCGCCGTATTCGAGCAGCTTGATGCGGCTGATGTGTCCATGGAGATGACGCTCCGACTGTTCCGACATGTGGAAGGACACCACCGCCGGCTTGGTCAGAAGTGCCTGCATGTCGAGATTGGGGTCGGCGGAGAGCAGCCTCAGAACGAACCGAAAGGGCTGGGAGATGCGCTCGTAACCTTCAAAGCTGTCCAGTAGTAACGCATCGTCGCCCAACGGAGTCTTGATGCGGAACGGGCGGTAAATTTGAGTAGCAGGCAAGTGGCTTTCTCCCAGTAAAAAGGTTCGGTGCGGCGAAGCGTTCCTTTACGCGAGCAGCAGCACGGTATCGCCGGGCGATCGATCGAACGAAGCCCCCGAGCGAACCCAGGTGAACCAGCCGAGCCGCGGCCCGGCGAGATCGTTCTTTCCCAAGTCGCATTGCGGCACCTCGCTCCGCTCGAGAATGAGTTGCGCCTCGACCTCCAGCTCCGGCCCGCAGAAAAATCGCGCCAGCGCGCGCAAAGGCTCCCAGGCGCTGCCGCAGGGCAGGAAACTCAGATACTGCTGCTCTCGCATGGGCCCGAGTTTCAGGCGAATCCGCGATTGCTGGTCCCAAACCGCATCGCCCGCGACGGCGGCAACACCGAGCTGCTCCGAGTAGGACTCGCCATCGTCCAGCAGGCACTGATCGCCGTCGTCGAGCGGCCGCCATACTCCGATGAACTGTTCCACTTCGACCGGCACCCCAAAATAGTCCATGAGTAGCTGCTCCAGGGCGGTGGCGGAACGGGTCTGAAGCGAGAGCAGGCCGGCGTAGAAAAGCGCCCGCTCGTCGGGTATGCCGAGCCGGCTCTCGAGACCCGCCGTGCCCAGGCCGACGAGGCAGGACAAGTACGTCGATACCCGATCGGCGCCGCCGCGCTCGTAGGCGACTCCGAAGCGGTACTTCTCCCACGCCCGGTAGAAGAAGGATATGAAGCGGTGATTGAACAGATCGAAGAAATCCGCGAGAGTGCGGTCGTTTGCGCGGATTCGATCGAGGACGAACGCCGCGTAACACCGGGGGAGGACCCCAGCCGGACCGGTCAGCCCCATGAAGGTGACCTTCATGAACGGCACCTGGTCCTCCCAACGCACCTCGTCGATCGTGTTGGGCGGAAAGGCCAGCGAGGCTTCCGCGCCGAACCGGACGGCCTCGTCGCCCGGATTGACGAAATAGCCCACTGGCTTCCGGCCGGCTGAAAATTGCAGCAAGAGGCGCACTGCCTGAAAGAAGTCGAAGCGGCCGGGATGCTCCCACAGAAACCGTTCGACCTCGCGCAAGTGCGGCGGAGAAGCCGGCGCTAAAGCAAGATCTTCTGTCCCGCACGCGGCGGCCATGCCCTTAGCACCTCTCCTTTCCGCCGCTTGGTCTTTGCGACCAGTTGGCTAAAGCTATTGAGTGACACGTACGAACCGAGGAACCGCTCGATCACGCTGGCGAACAGGTACATGCCGCCTCCCACGAACTGTTCTTCGTCCAATTCCAGCTCGATGCGTGTCCCGCGCACGAAGGCGACGCCGTTGTCGGACACCACCCGCGCGAAATGGGGCCGGCTCGCCACGTTGGTGATGCCTCGAATCATTCTCTCTGCGAAAGGCGTCTCGGTGAAGTCGTACAGCCGCAGAATCTGCTGCAGGGCGCCTCGCCCGCCCTCGACTAGGGACAGGTAATTCAAGGAAAGGTGAGAAATCAGGCGCCAGAGAGCCATCCGGCCAATGGGAGGACGCACCGGCCTGGTAGGCTCGGTCAGCGATACGATTCGCTTCACCGGCGCGCTGCCCTCCATTTCGAAATCGCCATCCCGGTTTCCGAACGGCAGTTGCGCCGGCAGGTCGCGATTCGTGCAGGTGGTGCGAACCGTGAGGGTGTCCTTTTCCGGAAACAGAGGGCGTGCGGCGCGGTCGACCAGCGAGAGGTAGATATCGGACCCTTCGTCGTTCAGCCGATTCGAAGGGCGCCGGCTGGCGATCCAGAAAGACTCGTTTCCGCCGGTTGGATACTCATGTCTGTAAGAATGAAAAGGCTGATACGTAATGATCTGGCGCGTGACGTTATCCAGGACGCTGACTTCATCGACTGAGAAGACTTCGGTTGTGCCGGGCCGCCGTATATCCGGCACGACCAGATATTCATGCTTGTACTGATCCAGCAGGATCGGTTCCGCGGTTTGCGCGAATAGGTTCACGATGGGCACCGCGCCCAGGCGGAAGGTATTGGCCGAGACGCCGATCTCCAGCCTGTGCCGCTGGTCCTCATCCAGGCTTCCGGAGAACAGGAAGATCAGCTCCGCCGTATTCTTGAAGCCTTCGCTCCAGATGTTTTCCAACCCGGTAAGTTCCACGAAAAGAAACTTGGCCGGCAAAGTAAAGAATTCCTGAAGCAGGCGGTATCCCAGGAACGATCGGCGCTGATATGGCAGCATCCCCTCGTTTTCCTCGAAGCCGACCGGCCGCAGCGCGGTGGAGGGGAGCATCGCGCCCGGGCCGGTGCGGTTCGAGGGATCCCGCACTACGATACGTACGAGCCTGGAACATAACAGCTCATACAAGGTGTGCACGAGGCCGCCGGCTCCGGAGAGGTGGAAACGGAGCCGGTCCAATCCCAATCCCGGCAAGGGCGCGCCGGGCGCGGATTGGATCTCCAGCCGGAGCGCGTGCGCCGCATCGGCGGCCTTGACTGCCGGCTTCAGCATGTCCGGAGCCGTCCATCCTGCCGCGGTCAACTCCATCGGCCACAAGGTGGTGTCGTAACAGGTGCGGAACTTGCACGGGATACCTCCCGCCGGACGTGAATACAGAGTCGTGTCCCGCTCGATGGTCAAACCGGTGGTCAGTTTGCCGTGCTCCATATCTACCTGGAAATCCGCGATAGCCATTGAAGGGATCGGCCGGACAAAGTGCGGGTAGACGATATTCAGCAGGGATTCGGTGATCTCGGGAAAATCGTCGTCGAGCCTGAGGTGCACGCGCGCGGCCAGAAAGGCAAATGATTCGATGAGCCGTTCCACGTGCGGGTCTTCGGTCTCTTTGGACGACTCGAGCCGGAGCCGCGACGCGATCTTGGGATATTTCTCCGCGAACTGGACTCCCATTTGCCGCAGGTACGACAGCTCGTTTTCGTAGTTTTGCAGCAGCTCATCCCGCATTGGCCACCTCGTACTCGCCGTTTGTGAGTTGCAGTGTGGTGTCAAACGAGATGTGTTCCGGCGCGGGAGACATCAATAGAAGCGCGTCGATGCGGAAGCGCAGGACCCGCGTGTTGGCGCCCTCTACCTCCAGCGGCACGACGCGCACTTTGGCGAGGCGCGGCTCGAAGGTCCTGATGGCTGTCTGCAGGTGGCGGATCAGCCTGGCCTGGTCATCGGGGTTCGAGAGGCTGTACGCGCTGAAATCCGGCAGCCCGTACACGTACACCGAGCGATGCACCTCGCGGAGGCGGACGTCCGGCGGGACCGCGATCAGCCGCGTATTGAGAAGCCATTCCAGATCGCGGCGCACGGCCTCCTTGAGCAGCCGCACGGACTGGCCGCGCGTCAACGGCATTTCCCGGGAATTGCGGGCCTCGTGGTCAACCAGCCGGTCGAACACGGAAAGCGTTACCGCGGACTCCAATCCAGCGCGGGCCATAATCTTATACCGAGAGAGCCTGAGCCGGATTCAGGCGGCAGATGCGCTCGAATATTGCCTGCCTGGTTTTGGCATCGCCCTGAACCTTCTTGCTGCTCTGCATCACAAAAGCGAGGGCGCCGGCCACTACTTCGCTTTCTTCCCAGTCGTCCAGCTTGTGTGCTTCGATTTCAGCGGCGATATCGTCGAGCAGCGGCTGCGCGACGGCATCCTTGCCGGCGGAAAGACAAAGCTGGGCAAGCTGCACCTTCCGCCGAAACCGTCCGCGACCGCTCGATTGCAGCGCGAGCTCCTGCTGCATCATCTGAATGGCGGCCGAGGCCTGGCCGGCGTGCATGGCTTCCAGGGCGCGCGCGTGCGGATCGACGTATTTCCGGCGCCAGCCCCGGGCATGTGTGTTCTCCGGGGCCGGCAGCCAGGCGGCATCCGCTGGCGAGTGCGGGGCGACCGGCTCGTCCAGCAACTCCTTCAACCACTCGCGCGTCTCACTGTTGGCCGCCGGCGTATCGTCGTTGAGAGCGGCATTCATGAGCTGCGGCAAGTCGCGCAACAGGGCGCGCAGCTCCGAGCGGATCGCAATCGCAATTTCGTTGTACTCTTCGCCGAGCGCGGCGCATGCCTCTACTACGAAGCGCTGCAAATCGAGCCAGGCCCGGCTGCACGGAAGCGCCATCGCATTTTCAGCGAGCTCCAACAGTTCCCGCCACTGATTGTCCAGCGCGAGGTGCTTGATTTGACGGCGAAGATCGCTGGGCGGCGCTTCCAGTACGGCGGGATCCCGGGAGCCGCGCAGCTCGCCCCATCGCAAGCCGCGAAGAAGAAGATAAGGCGCCGGGCTCATTGGATTCTGCCGGCGAAGGTGAGCCGCCGCGGCCGCAATGGCGGATATCGCTTCGTGCTGGTCAGCAGGCACGGCGAAAGCGACAACCGGCATCGCGGCACGGACGGTATCGTTGCGCGGCCCGGCCGGCTCCGGCTCCCGCTGGGGCGCGGCGGCCACCGGGGCGGGAGGCGGTTCGACCGGGTCCGGCTCGATTTCGCGTTTCTTCTGGAGAAGCTGGTGGACCACGCGCCGCACCTCCTGCAAGGTCTCCTGCAACTTGGTAAATGAAGGTGCGGACTGGTGTCCAAAGCGTGCGACACAGGTCCCGTCCAGCCGTTGCACGGCCTCTAGAGCGCGGTCGAATTGTTTTTCGAGATCGACGTAGAATGCCTTGGGGGTCTCGGCAAACGACTTATCGAAGAGCTCGGGAGCGAGCTTGCCGTCCTTGAGGGCTTTTTCGCGGACGGCTTTCTGGTCCTTGGACTTGGCCTGTTCCTCGTACTCTACGGTTCGGGAATCCGTGTATTGAAGAAAGTTGTGGCCGCTGCGGCACAGCGGGACGCTCTTGATCGGAATGAGCAGCTTCGAAGTCAGCCACTCGAGAGGCGCGACCCTGTCGTCGAGATCGCCGTCCTCGATCCGCGGAAAGAGGGTGTCCCAATAGCGCTCCAGGAGGGACTGGCACAGGTCCAGGCTTTCCTCGAGTCCGCGAATTCCCTCATGCCGCAGCAGCGAGTCGCACAGCCAGGCAGCCAGTTGCAGATCCTTGCTTTCACCGGCGATTGCGTGCTGAATGAGTTTGACGGCCTGCGCGTGATCGGCAAGTTTGCGCTCGCGCTGCCACGCGCCTTGTGCCAGCGAATCGTCCTCGCGCCGCGCTTCGCGAATTTGGTCGTAGATCGGCCGCAAGCGCAGGTTCTGGCCGGTTGGGCTATCGCCTGCGATGGGGTCGAGAATGTCGTCGCGCAAGGACATCGGCGGAAATGCTCCATTGAGTCTGGATCTACTTCGCGGGCGCCGGCAAGTCCGCAACCAGCCGCAACGACACGGTCAGTTCTTCGAGCTGGAAGTGCGGCCTGAGGAATGCGACGGCACGATACGCCCCGGGCTTCCCCGGAATGTCGGAGACGTCGATGCGGGCCTCCCGTAGAGGAGCTCGCGCCTTTGCCTCCATCGACGCCGTGTCATCCGGCACTACGTAACGCGTGATCCACCGGTTCAGGTATTGCTCCGCTTCGGTTCGCGACATGAAGCTGCCGATCTTGTCGCGCATCATCGCCTTCAGATAATGTGCGAAACGGGAGCAAGCCATGAGGTACGGAATCTGGGTCGAGAGCCGCGCATTGGCGTTGGCTGCGTCCGTGTCGTACACCCTGTTTTTTTGCGCCGACTGGACCGAGAAAAACGCGGCATAGTCGGTATCTTTGCAATGCACTAACGGCGCGAATCCGAGGTCGGCCAGCTCTTTCTCACGGCGGTCGGTGATCGGAACTTCGGTAGGGCACTTCATGGTGACATCGCCGGCGTCGGTGTAGTAGTTATGCACCGGCAGGTCCTGCACCAGGCCGCCGCCTTCCACGCCCCGCATGGCCACGCACATTCCGTACATGGAAAACGATTTGGTCATGCGGGCTGCGAGCGCGAAGGAGGCGTTCATCCACAGATACTTGCTGTGATCGCTGCCATCGACGTGCTCTTCGTAATTGAAATCCTCGATCGGCTTGCTGTCCTTGCCGTACGGAAGCCGCCCGAGTACCCGCGGCAGGCAGAGCGCCACGTAGCGCGAGTCTTCTGACTGCCGGAAACTCTTCCACTTTGCATACTCTGTGGTATCGAAGACCTTGGCGAGGTCTCGCGGCGCGTCCAGGGTCCTCCAATCGGGAAGGTTGAGCATATTGGGCGAAGTTCCCGCGATAAACGGGGCGTGGGCCGCCGCGGCGACGTGCGAAACCTGGTCGAGCAGCTCGATATCCTCGGGATGCTTGCCGAACTCGTAGTCGCCGACTAACGCGCCGAAGGGCGAACCGCCAAAGACGCCGTACTCTTCTTCGTAGACTTTTTTGAAGAATGCGCTCTGATCGAACTCCGGCGCGCGCTGGAGATCTTTCAGAAGCTCTTTCCTGCTGCAGTTCAGGATCTTGATCTTCAGCATGGTGCCGGTCTCGCTCTGATCCATGAGATAGCGGAGTCCGCGCCAGCTGCCCTCCAGCTTCTGAAGGGTGGGGTGATGCATGATCTCGTTCAATTGCAGCGACACCAGATGGTCGATTTGCGCGATGCGCGCATTGATCATCATCTCGGCGTCTTTGGCGACCGTTATGGTGCCGTCGAGAACCTGGGCGAGAAACTCTTTAATCAGGTCCTTGCCCCTTCGGCGGGCCTGTTGGCGAGCGGTGTTCGCCTCCTCCAACTCCGCCGGGCTGAGGTGGGGCGACAATTCCGGCCCGGAGTGAACCTGGTCGACGATCTGCTCGAGCAGGGTTTTCGTTTGCGCCTGTTCGGCGCCTGTGACACTTTGCGTGCTGGTCGGACTAGCCATTGGGCTCCTCCTCGTCCTTGCTCAACTCGTCCTTCAGTTGTTCACGGTTCTCCGTAGTGCCGACGGCGGCGAGCAGCAGCTCCTCGAGCTTGTCGTTGCCCTGCAAGCTGCCGCGCAGGTCGGAGAGCCGTGTTCGCAGCTCCAGCAGTTCCTTCAACGGCTTCACCTGCCGCGCGATATTCTGCGGCTCGAAGTCTTCCATCTTCTTGAATCGCAGGTCCACCTTGAGATTCGGAGCGTCGGCCTCTTCGCTGAGTTTGTTTTCCACCTGGAAAGCCAGGTGCGGCTTCATGCTTTCCAGCACGGCGTCGAAGTTGTCCGGATTGATCTCGACAAACTTGCGGTCTTTCAGTTTGGCCAGGGGCTTGTCCGGCTGGCCAGTGAAGTCACCCAGGACACCGACGACGAAGGGCAGTTCCTTCAGCTCGATTGCGCCACCGACCTCTACGTCATAAGTAATCTGGACCCTTGGAGGCCGAACTCTGTCCAGTTTATGCTGTGTGCTTTCTTTTGCCATAACTCTTCCGGAACTCCTTTTTGATCAGGCTGCTCTCGAAGCCAGCTAAGAGGCGGAGGCAGCGCCGAATCGGCCTGCGCTCCGCCTCCCGGCACGCCCGGAGGCTGTCATGCGAGGTCAGTCCGCACTATGCTCCCAGGGCACTCGGGGCCGCGAAGCCCGGGGTCAGGGTTTCCAGATCGTACCCCTTCGGAATTGCGCCGTCGAGCGACCCGTCGTCCTTCTCGGGCCGGTAGGCGACCTCGACGGCCTGGAAGGCAAAGCACACCGTCTCGGTCGGGTTTTCGTTGGTGCCGGACAACTGCACGTTGGTGATGAGCGCGTCTTTCAGGTACACGCGGAAGTAATCGTCCTGCTTGTCGCCGACCGGCTTGTCGTAGAGAATGTAGACTTCATCCAGGATGTCTCCCGATGCGCAGTGATCGCAAAGGAAAGGCGTCGTCTTATCCAGGACCTTGGTGATGGTCAGGTCGGAAAAGTCGGCGCGCCCGGCCTTGGCTTCCTTGCCGGACTGACCAGGACCATAGGTCGCAGTCTGCCTGACTCCCCAGTTGAATGACAGTACGTCGATGTGATTCGGTTTGCTCGTGCTCGGCCCTTCGATGCCGTCAATAAACAAATATGCATTTACAGCCACGTTATCCTCCTCTTGTGGTTTCGAGTCCGGTTGGTCACGGCCGCGGGCCGTCCGCCTGCCTGGCCGGCTTCCGTCGATTTCTCGAAAAGCGGTCCGCGATTTGCAGCAACCGCAGCGTCCCACTCAAGACTGCGGAATCCGGCAACGCAGCTTCGACACTCAAAGGCCACGCAGCGTGTGATTCCACACGCCTTCTTACGGTTCGAATCAAGACCTTACAACTATGAACGGAGAACGGCCGGAACACTCGCGCAGGTACAGGTGAAGGGGCAGTGTGTCCATTCCAGTTGCCCCTGACTGACAGTACCGGTGAGTCATGGCGGCGAGCCACCCGCGACAGATCGGCAGATACGAAGTTTTTGGCGAGTTAGGCCACGGCGGATTCGGCCGGGTCTACCGCGCCTACGATCCGACAGTGGGCCGGCCGGTTGCGCTCAAAGTGTTGTCGGACGTCAGCAACGACATGCTGACGCGTTTCCGGAACGAAGCCAAGGTCGCGGGAAATCTGCGGCACAACAGCATCGTTACGGTTTACGAATACGGCACTCATGACGGCGCGCCCTTCCTGGCGATGGAATACCTGGAGGGCGAAGACCTGCATCACGTGATTTCGTCGCGCAGGCCGCTGAGCCTCCTGGATAAGTGCAACATCATGTCGCAGGTAGCCGACGGGCTACTGTACGCGCATAACAACGGCGTGATCCATCGCGACATGAAGCCGGCCAATATCATGGTCCTGCGCGACGGCGCCGTGAAGATCATGGACTTCGGAATCGCACGCCTTACCCGCACTCCGGACGCGACGCGGCTTACTCAGGAAGGTTACCTGATCGGTACCTTGCGCTACATGGCGCCCGAGCAACTGGCCAGCGCCGATTTCGATGCACGCAGCGACATCTTCGCGTACGGAGTCATCTTCTACGAGCTGCTGGCCGGCAGACATCCGTTCGAAGCCCCGGATGCACAGAGTTTGATGTATAAGCTGAGTTTCGAGGAACCCGCTCCCATCGGCATGGCGGCGCCGGAAGTTCCGGATCCGCTTCAGCAGGTGATCCTCAAGACACTCCGCAAAGATCGGGAGCGAAGATACCAGAGCTTGAGCGAAATCAAGTTCGATACCGAGCCGATCCGGATCGAGTTACAAAAGGCACGGGCATCCGAGTTATTGCTTCAGGCGCGCTCCCTGCTTGAAGAGGAAAGCCTGGAACCGGCTCAAAAGGTGGTGCAGGAAGCGCTGGCACTGGAGCCTGCCAATACCACGGCGCGCCAACTCCGGGAGAAAATCCAACAGAATCTCCAAAAGCGGATCCTCCAGCCGCGGATCGAGGGCCTGTTGAGTTCCGGTGAGGAACATCTGGCAGGGCGCCGCTTCCGAGAGGCCGTACAGGCGTTTGAGTCGGCGTTGGCTTTGGACGAAGGCAACAGTTACATCCGGGGACGCGTGGAGGAGGCTCGAGCCCTGGTGGATCATGCCGGGAGGGCGGACCAACTGCTCACCGAAGCACGTCGCGAATTTGAGCAACAGAACCTCACGGCCGCCTACCGGATGATCTCCGAAGCGCTGAGACACGACCCCCGGAACCCGGAGGCAGCCGAGTTTCTCAAGACCATCGAAACCTACGCGGAGCGCCGCCAGGCCGAACAACGCGTGGACGACGCCATCCGCAAGGTCCAGGGCCTGCTGCTGATTCCCGCTTATGACCAGGCGATCGCGGTTCTCGCGCCTTTGAACCAGGACTCGCCGAGGATTCGGGAATGCCTGGAGCGGGTTCGGAGCGAAAAGGCCGCCTACGAACGGAAGCAGAAGCTACGTAAAGAAATGACGGAGGCCACGGACCTGCTCCGCAGCAGTCGATTCGACGAGGCAGCCCGGCGCCTGGAGGCCTTGCGGAAGGAGTTCCCCGAGGATCAGGAGGCCGCGGACCTGCTCGCCTACGCATTGCGGGAGCAGTCGGCGGTTGCGCGGACCAAGGCGGTCGAAGAGGCCGCCGCCGAAGCCCGCGCGCGCTCCCGGCAAAACGATTTTGAAGGCGCGCTTGCGGTCTTGGAATCGGCGTCGAAGCAGTACCCGGGCGAGAGCAGCCTGCTCCGGTTACTGAACAGCGTCATGGGGAATAAGAGCGCCTGGGAGCGGGAGAATGCCATCCGGGCCGCGATCGCAAGCTGCGAGTCCCTGCGTTCCGAGCGGCGCATTGAAGAGGCGATCGAGGCGATCAAGGCGGCGTTGACAGTCCACGGTGGGGAACCCAGGTTGGCAAGCCTGGCGAGGCAGCTCGAAGACGAATGCGCTCGGGAGCGCCGCAACGAAGCGGTGCGCAAGATCAGCCGGCGAGCGGAGGAACTGCTCGCCGCGAAGCTGCCCGAAGCGGCAGTGGAAACGCTTCAGAAGGGGCTGAAACGGTATGCGGGCGACGCCGTGCTGGAACGAGCGTTGAAGCTCGCCAGGGAGCAGGTACTCAATCGGGAAAAGGCTCGCGCCGCGGACCGCGCCGCCGCCATCGACAAACTGGGCCGGGAAGCCGGCGCACGCGCTGCGTCGGGAGACTTCGAGGCCGCGCTGGAGCTGCTGGATGAAGGTCTGCGGAAGTGGCCGGATGCCGGTTCTCTTGCAGATCTCCGCGGGTCAACGCTTGCACTGCGGGATCGTAGCGTGAAACGGGCGCGGGCCTTGCGGGAACTGTCGGAGATCCAGCGCTCGGCGCTTCAGCAATCCGGTACACGGGAAGCCGCGGAACTGGTGGCGCTGGCATCCAGGATCACCTCCGAATATCCGCAGGATCAAGAGATCCAATCGATCGCCGCCGCTCCGATTGCCCTGCTGTCGGACCTGCTGCGAGCCGGCCAACTCCTCGCCGACGGTAACTTCCAGGTGGTCCTCGAAATCTGCAGGCGGCGGCTCGAGCAGTACCCTCGCCAGCCTGCCTTTCTCGAGTTTCAACGCGAGGCAGAGTACGGCCAGAAGCGGGCCCAGATTCAGGAGTTGCAGCGCTGCGCCGCTGCGGAGCCCGATCTGGCCAGGCGTTGCCGCATTCTCGAACAAGCCCTCAAGCAACACCCGAACGAAGGAGTCATTGCCGACGAACTGCACTTTACCGGAAACAAGCTGGCCCTGGTCAACTCGATCGTGGATGAGGCGCGCGCCCGGGAGCGGCTGGGACGATGGGAGGAGGCGCTGGAGAAGTGGAAGAGCCTCCTCGCGGTATACGCGGAGTATCCGGGGTTGAAGACGCAAATCGAGCGCGCACAACAGTCCGCCAGGAAATCGCGCTCTCCAGCCACAAGCCCGGCCCAGACGACGCCTACGAAGGCTCGCCGCCGGATCCGGGTCCTGATCGCCGGCGGCGCAGCCGCCGCGTTGCTGGCGGGTGGAATTTTCGCCTTCCGCGCGAGGCGGCCGGCTGACATCCCGACGAGCGCGGCCGTCAACGTGCCCACTACTGCCTCGAAGGCACCGGCGGTTTCACCAGCCCTGCCCGAGACACCAGCGGTCGATAGCAAGAAGCCCGACAACCCGCCACCGTCCGCGGACAGGACACCTGCTCCGGCACGCCCTGAGCAGTTTCGTTCGGACAAGGCGGTCAGGCAGGAGCGGAGGCAGGTCGCGATGCCCACGGTCGCCAAGCCGGTGCCGGTGCAGGTGCCCGCGCCGGCGCCGGCGCCGCCGCCGGACCCAAAGCAGATCGACGCGCAAGAATGGGCGCAGACTGCCAACAGCACGAACCCGGACGAATTTGACAGCTTCATTCGAAACCATCCCGGGAGCGCACACCTCGAACAGGCGCGCGGCCGGGCCGCGGAACTGCGGCTGCAAGCGCGCGCCCGGACCGCGCAACAACTGGATCAGACGGCCTGGGAGAAGCTCGACCAGAGAAATCGGGAGCAGTTGGAGGACTACGTGTCGCGCTTTCCTTCCGGAATGCACGTCCAGGAAGCCCGCGCCAGGATTGCCGACGCGGAACGGCAGGCGGCCGAAGCGCTCGCTGCCCAGCGTGCGCGGGAGCAGCGCGACCAGGAGCAAGCGAGGCACGCCTCCGAACAACAGGCCATCGTGGGCGTCTTGAAGGAGTTTGAGGCGGCGTACAACAAGCGGGACCTGGCGGCGCTTCAGCGAATCTGGAAGGCGCTGCCGGCTGCCACTTACCGCCAGCAGTTCCGGGACGCCAAGGATCTTACATTTCAACTCCAACTTATGGGACAGCCGGAGATAGCCGGCAACTCCGCCGTCGCAACCTGCGCACGAACCATGAGCTACAGAGGCCAGTCCGGCGGTCTGCAAACCCACAGCGGACACGTCAGAATAACCCTGACAAGGGAACCGTCGGGCTGGATGATTCGCACGATCGAGTCGAAGTAGATCTACCAACCGCGCCGCGGAGCTTCCTCCCCGTTATTGGCTCTCCGGAAATGACACATTCTGTGCAACGAACAAAGTTACTTCCACCTTACCGGACTCGGGCAGCTCCTTGTACTGCATCGGATCGACGCTCCCCCTCACCTGGTTGCCGCGCAGGGGGACAGTCACGCTGCCTGCGTGCAGCGTGACGCGGTCCAAGGCGACGCTCATTGGCTCGCCCGAAGCCTTCGCCTCGCTCACTTGCGCCACCTCCCCCGATGCGACATCGCCGGCCTTGGCAAGGACCTTGCCTCGGACGCTGATGTCCTCTGCGAGAACGAAGGTGACCGTCTGGCCGCTGCTTGCTTTCGCCGCGCGGAAACCGTCCACTGCAATCAGCGCCGCCGGAGTGCCCTCGTGCAGGACAGGCGCATCGGCGGCCGGTCGATCTTTTGGCGCATGGCTTGTCACGCAAAATGGCGAAACGGCAGCCCCGAGTAACAAACAAGCGGCGTGCTGCAAGGATCACGGTCGTATGCCCTCGTAGTAGAGGAGCGTGAACAACCCCTATATGTTGGATCTGGGCGCCGAAAAACAAGCCACGGATACATCCCGATCGGCTTGTCGATCTGGATGTGTCCGTGAACGGAAGCTCGCTTACTTCCCGCCAAACGCGTAGGACAGCGCGACCAGTGGAGTTATGTTCTGTCGAAGCCCTTTGTTGTCGAGGCGGATCAGAATGTTGCCGGTGAGCAGAAGGTTACCGAAGAGATTGTATTTGAACCCTGTCGCCAAACTGCTCAGCACGGCCACATCCTTGCCGCCCGAAATGGTCGGAAGGTTCAGAACGCCCGTGCCGCCGGGAATGTCCTGCGTTTGGGTAATGTCGCGGAAGACCCGCGGCGCACCGATCAGCGTCTGCCCCAGGTAATCGAAGGAGAATGTCATTCCCCGGCTTGCGCCGAAGTCCGCTCCCAAAGTGTAAGAGAGCTGAGACGGAAGCCTGTGCTTGAGTGAAGGCCCGTTCTGAATCACGGATGTTCCGGAAGCATCTTCAAATACCGTGGAGCCGGTCACGTCCCCTGCCAGGATGGAGCTCCCGTTCCATTGGTAGCCGAGATTTACGTGTGGCGCGAAATGTCTGCCCGCCGCCGATACCGCCACAAAGGGCTTGATCCCCGTGGCGCCCGTGCCGAGGAATTCCCACGCGTTGCCGGTAGGCGTCCGCACGTCCAATCCCAGTGCGACACCGAAGCTCTGCCCGCGCCAGACATTTCCTTTCAGGCGAAAGCTGATATCTCCGAGGCCGGAGGCGCTGCCGTTGGTGTAGTAAGAATGCGTCAAGCTGTTCGGATCGGACGTGAACTGGTGGGGGTTGGGAAATGTTCCTGCTCCCGGGACCGTTACCGTCGGGCCGGATACCCGAATGATCTGGGCGTCCGAAGACACACCCATTCTGACGGATACCAGCGGCACGGATACCGAAAGGTCGATTCGATCGGTAAGTCCGACCGTGCCGTAAACTACGGTGCTGTCCAGGTTCAGATCGATGTTGTTGCTGGTCTGGATCACATCGGCTTCATAGGTTTCCGGCACATTGCCCGGGCCGGTGTCCGGTAAGTGTGAGAAGGTGGCAGGCACCTTGTGCAGGTCGATGCCATCGATGCTGCTGAACCGGAATCGCTGGTAACTGACGCCGAAGGACACCTTGCCGCGGCCCATGGTCTCTGCCCGCTCGGAATAGATCGGTCCGAAGCTGGTGGTCGTGCGGACGAAGGCGCCGGCGTCGCTGTCGTACCGGTAGGTGAAGCCGGAGGACGGTGAAATGATTGGCAAGGCGGTCAATTGGGTGGCGATGGCACTGCTCAGAGTCTGATTGAGCGTGGTCTGGGCCGAGCCGATGAAGTGTGCGTAGTGTGGAAAGACCGGGTTGGAATAGACCGTCAATCCCGTCGGACCGAACAGGTTGGGAAGCACGCATGCCGGTTCGCCTGTCCGGCTCTGGCACTGTCCCGTGACCACGCTGCCAGGTACAAGGGGTTGAGCAGTCTGCGCGATGCACACCGATGCGGCGCAGCAGGTTAACAGTAAGTACGCCCTCCCGATCCGGGAAGAGCCCTCCGAAATTCTTGGGAAAGTTGATCGTGTCATGCTACTTCTATCTGCGGGATGCAACGACTTATGAGGACTTTGCCGTTGTAAAAACTCGACCGGTGGTCACCGGTTGCTGTGCTCGTATAATACAGCCGTAATATTGTCCGGTCCGCCGAGTGCGTTGGCTTTGTCGACTAACATGGATGCCAGATCCAGCATGGAGCCATCGGAAGCTACAATTTGAGCCATTTCCTGGTCCGCGAGCGGCTCCCACAAGCCATCCGAACAGAGCAGGACCCGATCCGCGGGCTTGAGTGCCAGGGTGGTCAGCTCGGGCCTGAGACCCGAAGGCATGCCTATGGCCTGGGTAACTCTTCCCCGGTGCGGGTGAAATCTCGCCTGGTCGGACGTCAACAGACCTGACATCACCAGGTCCCAGATCAGGGAGTGATCGTTGGTAAGGCGCCGGAACTGGCCTTCGGAATAGTGATATCCGCGCGTGTCGCCGACGTGGCACAAATGAAGGGACTCGCCCGTCACCAGGCCGGCTATCGCCGTGCTTCCCATGCCCTCGCAGCTTGTGTCGCTCAAACTGCGGCCGGAGACCCGCTCATTCGCTCCGGCGAACGCCTGGATCAGGCGGTCGCCATCGCTCCATACTTCGGCGAACGGCGGCCGCTCCCCGGGCGCCCTCATCGAGTCGACGATCGCCTCGATCGTCATGGCGCTGGCTACTTCGCCGGCAGCGTGGCCGCCCATACCGTCCGCCACAATCCACAGGTTGCCGTCCGCGGATAGGAAATAGTCGTCTTCGTTCTTATCCCGCCGCTTTCCGATATCGGTGATCGCGCAAAGCCGGCGGGACGGCGCGGACAGTCTGCGTCCCGGAGCCTCCTGAAAGAGCGGAGTCCAGATCGGCTCCGCTTCCCGACCCAAGTAACACTGCATCCGCAGCCGGTTTCTTATTACATCGAGCAGCAGTCTCAGCATCGTCGGCTCGCGTGGAGTATCAGATTCCTTCGATGTAGGACCCTTCGCGTTGCCTCGCGAATCTGCCCTCACCAGGACTTGCGAAATTGCCCGGCGCAGTTGCACTTCCGGCCTCCGAATTACGCAGGTTTCAATTGAAAGCAGGCATAGGTAACGTGATCCGAACGAGGCAACTGGAACCGGTCGTGTGGACAAAGGGGACGTTTCTGACTCCCCAACACCTGCAGGTACAGGACCGCTTTCTCGAAGACCTGATCCAGTTCCGTGTCGAGACCGCGGTGTTTCGTCCCTGGGGCTTTCGCGGGCTGCGAATCAGCCATTCCTCGCTCTCCAACGGCACCTTCGCCATCGCGGCTGCATCGGGCCTGTTCGCGGACGGTTTGACCTTCGATTTCCCGGGCTCGGACAACGCTCCGGACGCCAAACCGCTTGGCGGGTACTTCACCGGCGGGCAGGACGCGGTCGCGGTCTATCTAGCAGTGCCCCAGTTTCACGAACGCGGCCTGAATGTAAACCCACGTTATGGCGAAGCCCGGTACCGGGCTGAGGTCGGAGTGTTTCACGACGAGAACACGGGGCTCTCGGAGCGACCCGTGCAGATCGCGAGCAAGAACCTGCGTCTCCTGGCGGGAGACGACTCGCAGGAGGGCTATGTGACCTTGCCGGCGGGCCGCGTTCGCCGCGCCGAGGACGGAAATCTGCAGATGGATCCTCGATTCACCCCGCCGTTGCTGGACTTCCGCGCCAGCGACTATCTGGCATCGATCACGCGCCGTCTGATCGAGGTGCTCGCCGCCCGGTCCAACGGCATTGCCGCGGCACGCCGGCAGAAAAATCAGTCCCTGGCCGACTTTACTGCCGCCGACATTGCGAATTTCTGGCTGCTGTATTCGATGAACACCGCCCTGCCCGCGATCAGGCACCTGTTCGAGACTCGCGGCGGCCACCCGGAGAGGCTTTTCGCCGTCCTGACCTCGTTGGCCGGCGCGTTGACCACCTTCTCGCCCGATCTCCACCCAAGGGACCTGCCTCTCTACGACCACGATAACCTCGGCGAGTGCTTTGGCCTCCTCGACGAGTTGCTGCGCAAACTGATGGACTCCGTGGTCCCGGCAAACTTCGTCGCGCTCTCTCTCAAGTCCGTACGGACTGCCGTGTACGCATCTCCGCTGGACGACGAAAAGTATCTGCGCAACACGCGGATGTACCTGGCCATTGGCGCTGAAGCATCGCCGGCTGAGATTATCGCGCGCGCCCCTCACCTGGTGAAAGTCTGTTCCGCGGACCAAATCGAACACCTG
This sequence comes from Candidatus Acidiferrales bacterium, assembly GCA_035499435.1. GTDB lineage: Bacteria > Acidobacteriota > Terriglobia > Bryobacterales > Bryobacteraceae > Solibacter. The sequence goes on from DATJYW010000318.1 coordinate 28,492, forward strand.
ATCCGGCAGGCCTTGCCCGGAGTCCCGCTGACACACGCCGTGTCGCCGCCGAGCGTCATTCCGGTCAAGCTGAACTACCAGTATTTCAGCCTCAGCCAGGGCGGCGCGGCGTGGGAGACCATTCTGCGGGCCCGTAACATCGCGGTCTATGTTCCGGCCGATCTGCCCAGCCCGCGACTGGAATTGTTGATCCTCCTGCCCCAGGATCCTGGGGCGATGCGCGCCTCGCCGCGCTTCGGTTCCTATGATTGAGAATAGACACGCTGCGGCAGCGCTGTCGCCCAAGGTTGTGTGGTCGGAGGGAATGTACATCGGACCGCACCACTTCCAGTTGCAAAGCCGCTATTTCGAGGACTCGATCCAATTCGTCGCAGCCTCGCTCTGGTTCGAGCCGTGGGGCCTGACCGGGCTGGAGCTCGACACCGAAGCGCTGGAAAACAACACGGTAAGCCTGCTGCACGCCCGCGGCATCTTTCCCGACGGCTTGCCCTTCGACACGCCACAGACGGATGCGCTCCCGGAAGCGCGCTCCATCGCGAACCTCGTCTCTCCCGCGGAGGATGCCGTGACACTGCTGCTGGGCGTGCCGCTGCGCCAAATCCGGGGCCCGAATTGTGCCTTCGGGGACAGCCAGCCGCAATTCGCGCGCCACATCGCGGAGACGCGCGTGATGCCCGACCAAAATAGCGGCCTCGACGATCGTCCCATTCAGATTGCGCGGAAACGGCTCAAGCTGCTGCTGGAGAGCGAGCCGTCGGAGGGCTTCGCGACGCTGCCGCTGGCACGGCTCCGGCGCGATGGGGCCGGCCATTTCCGCTACGACCCGGATTTCGTTCCGCCCGTGCTCCAGATTCAGGCCAGCCCGCGGCTGATGCTGCTGGCGCGCCGCCTCATCGGGATTCTCGATGAAAAAAGCGCCGCCATCGCACAACGCGCGGATCCCGGCGCGGAATTCTCCACCAACGAAATTCCCAAATTCTGGCTGTTGCATGCGATCCATTCTGCCAACGCCACCCTGCGCCATCTGCTGGCAGCGAAGCAAAGGCACCCCGAGGATCTGTTTCTCGAGCTTTCGCGCCTGGCCGGAGCACTGTGTACTTTCACAGTCGGTTCCCACCCGCTGGCGCTTCCGGCATACCGGCACCGCGACCCGAGCGCCTGCTTCGAAGCGCTCGATCGCCATATTCGGGAGCACCTGGAAATCACTCTGCCCGCCAACTGCATTTCGATCCCGCTGAAACATGCGGGCGGCTGTTTCTACGAGGGTGAAATCGTGGACCGGCGATGCCTGGGACGCTCGCGCTGGGTCTTCGCGATCCACGCGCCGATCGCCGAAGCGGACCTGATGGTCAGGGTCCCGCAACTCGTCAAGCTCTGTTCGCCACAGTTCGTCCGGGAACTCGTAAAGCGCGCCCTGCCGGGACTGCCGCTGAGGCACCTGGCGGTGCCGCCGGCCGCGATATCGTCGAGCGCGGACAAACAGTACTTCGCGATCGGCCGGGCGGGTCCCTGCTGGGATCACATGGTCCAGACCGGGAGGGTGGGTGTCTACATTCCCGGCGACATTCCCGATCCGGAAGCGGAGATCCTCGTGGTGCTGGAGCGCGCGTAACCGCCGGCAGCTTTTCGGGCGGATTACGCAGGTCCAGATGAAAGGACATACTCAACCGAACATGGGCTATAACGGCGACCTGAAATTTGACGATGTGGACGGACCCTGGCAGGGCAACGATTTCCCAAACGTGTCCGTCGTCAGCGTGACCTTCCAGGGGGCTTTGCAGGCGTTCGTATTCCTGACTCACATGAACATCGATTTCGACGGCGCACCGAATGCCTACGGCCCGCCGGAGAAAGAGCCCCTGGACTCCCTGGATCACGCGGGCCGGAACACACGCTATTACGGGCTGGTGGCCATCCGGCCCGACGAAACCGTGGACATCGTGGTGCCCAAGCAAGGTAAACAGACAAAGCTGCTCAAGGAGCTCTACAACCTGAAACTGGATGAACGGTTCCCCGATTCGCAGGGGCGTGTTCCCGTGGTGCAGCAGGGCGGCCAATACGACGGCTACTTCATCTCGATCACCTCCAGGGCAACCAGGTCGCTGGCGGGCGCAAACCAGTTCCAGCAATCGACGTATGTCAACTCCGCGAAGGTTGCCTTCGGAGCCCTGTCAGGGCGGCTCGCGGACAAGGGCGTGGCGTTCGGCAATTACGGGATGGCGATTCGGCACGACAACGGCCGCCAGGCCGGGTTCGTCCTGATGGACGGCGGACACACATCGGGCCGTGATGTCGGCGCGGTAGGCGAGGTCTCCTACCGTGTGTTTCTGGACGTGGGCGGGACGCCGAAGACCGCGCGCCAGTCGGTCCCAAACAACAATTTCCCGACGACGTTCATGATCTTCCCAAATTCGAGAGGCCCGAAACTCTCTACGCTCGCCAAGGCCGACAACGCCGCCGACCTGCCGATGCTCATCGCCTTCGGCGAGCAAGCCGGGGATGCGGACAAGTCGGGCAAATCGGGCAAGCCGCTGCTGGACGAATGGGTAGCCGGCGGACGGACGGGAGCGCGGCCGAGAAACTATAAGCGTGTGCTCTCGGCGCTGCGCTCGGCGGGATTCTGGCCGCAGATCGGCGATTTCCCGGAGACGAACGACCTGGATCGGGTCGCGCGCACGGCATAGTTTAGACTCCTCCAGACCTTTTGCCCTCTTGCGGCTCAAACCCGACTCCCAGCGAGCGGCGCTGTTAGCTAAAACTGCTATTCGACGGTTTCAAGGTTCGCTCCCATTAACAAGCTGCTGGCGCTGGAGCAGATCCGGTCGTTCAGAGAACCATGTGTCCTATCCCTTCCGGGATGTCATATCACCGCCAACACATACGCATTCAACGCGCTCGATAAATCTAGCTGCACCACCCCGCTCACCCCCTGCGGCACGGTGAAATTCACTTGGCACAACCCCGGTGCTACGCGCCCCGAAAACACCACGCTCGCCGCCGAGCCGCCCACTGTCACCGCCGGCGCGGCACAGTCCCCCGTGCCCCATGCGATCAACGTCTCGCCCGTGGCCGCCGGCATCAACCCTGTGCTGGCCGGACCTACCAGCGAGTAATTCGCATGCGTCACAATCGGCAAAGTCGCGCCGCCGGAGCTGAACGTGAACAACTCCATGATCCCCGTCGTCACCTTGATATTCACCGGCACCGATGAAAACCCGTTCGCCGTTGCCACTACCGGGCACGAGGTCTGCCCCGCCACGCCATCCGGCATCAGCGCATTCACCTGCCAGGCGTTCCCGGTTGTTCCTACCAGCGGCCCCGAGTTGTAATCGATCACCGCCCCCGTGCCGCACACCGTCAGCGACGCTCCCCCGACAGTCGTGCTCGTCGCACTCGCCCACGTTCCCGAACTGCCCAAGTTACTCCCATACACCGTGAACCACGCTCCGGGTGACAGCGGCTCCGCCTTAAAATCCGCTCCGTTCACCACCCCACTCACTGATGGCGTGTAAGTGGCGGCAAGCGTCGGCATCGTCGCGGTCAGCTGCGCACTACCTTGGTACATCGGCTTCGCCGCCGCCGTCAACCGCATCCACCAATCGCTGGGTACGCGCGCGTTCGTCACCCAGGCGCCATACGGCGTCGCCGGCGGCGGATCGTCGCTCATCGGCATGATCGCCGTCCCCTCGCTGTACTCGTCGAACATCCCCACAAAGAACCGGTCGTTCCCCGCCTTCGCGGCGCTGTAAAGTTGATTCCAGTAATACTGGCCGCCCTGCCGGTCGGTGTAAGCCCCCGTCGTACTCTGCATCAGGTTGTGCCAACTGAATCCCGGGTACATGTGCGGATAGTTATCCACTTCCCAACTTGTGAACGTTGTCTTGTCCATTTGTAGGTTTTGCGATTGCCAAACCAACAACCCGTCCGCCGATTTATAAATCGTCTGCCACACCGGCTCGGTGCTCCACGTGTTCGGAATCCCGAGGATCACGTAGTTTCCGCCGTACACAGGGTCGTTGTGCAGAAAATTGATCATAGCGTTTGCCGTTGCCACGGAGAGATAGCCGTGCGAGGAATCCGTAAACCCGAATCCCCAAATCGCTACCACCGGCTTCCCGTTCACCCGCGCGTAGCTCACGTCCGACCGCAACTGGAACGTATTGATCAGCCACTTCCAGTCGTTCATCCACCGCGGCTGCACGGTGGCATCGTTCCCCGAGCCGTTCGAAATGTCGTACTCCACGGCCCAGATCCGCCCTGTCTGATGCGCCGCCGCCCGCACATTTGCCAGCAACCACTCCGGACCTCCATCGATCGCGAACTTGTACACCAGAAACCGCTGCAGAAACGCGCCGTCGATGTTGTTCTCTGCCATCCATTGAAAATGTTGCTGCGTCACCGCCGGGAGCTCCGACGAGAATACGTACGCTTGCTGTCCGCTAGCTGTGGAAATTCCTGGCACTCGACACAACGCGGAAGCCGGATACTGCGATGTGTCCGGCCACTGATCCACCGCGAAATTGGAAAGCGTCGGCGGCGTCGCCAGCGTCCAGTGCGCCCACGAGCCGTTGTCCTCCAAATCGTTCGGACAGCGGAACCACCCCTGGTACCCCGCCATGACCTTGCCCGTCAGTGTCGTGTTGTTGTCCGGATTCACTGTCGCACCCTGGTACGCGCCGTTCCACGGCTGCGTCAGTGCCAACTGAAAGGTCGGGTCCGCGAACGGCGCGGCCTGCACGAGCACGCTGCTCACGGAAAGTGGCGCGCCGCCAGCCGCGATCGTCATGGCAATTCGGAAATCCGCGCCGCCGTTCTCCTGCCCCAATCCAGCCGGGCTCGCCAGTTCCTCATACGCCTTCACGAACAGATTCGTCCCCAACCGCGTCGATCGCGTATGTGCCTCGGCCGCAGTGTACGCGCCCGACGAGCTGTCGTACTGCACCGAAAGCGTCCCCGACCCCACATCGTAATACGTAATCTCGAGGTATAGCGGCTTCTCACCCGTCGGCAAAAACGACGCCGGCAGCTTGAAATAAAGGTAGAACGTTGTCGAGCTGCTCACCGTTTGCCACACGCTGACGCCGTTGATCGTGGTTTGCGTATATTGACCGTCGCAACACAGAACCGGAGTTAATGAGGCCGAAGCCCCAAACGAAGTCCACCATCCGAAGAGAATCCAGACGAATCGTAGGCGGCTATGCAACCCACGCGATCCCTTCTCGCGCGACGAAGCACTGAGAGCGGAACCGCAGGTCGGCATGATTAGTCCGATTATATGTCCTAACGATCCAGAAACAATGATGTAAGTCTCGACAGTATATGCGTGCTGTATGGTCTTAGATCGTGAATACGGCCTTGTAATTCCCGTTTAAAGCCCCCAGAAAGTGTCAGTGTCCACCTTGCCATGATCAGTGTCATCGAAGTCTTTTTCAGTCTCTGGGCTCCGATTTTCCTCCGATGCAAGCTGCGTGACAAACCGGGGCATTCAGTGCAACAAGAAGCGTTGATCACTCGCCCAATTATTTCGGTTCTAAAATCATTGGTGGACAGTAGAATCCATTCCTTTCGTGTCCGGAACAATCATTAGACTGATGACCGTGTCTTGACCGAACTGCCAGGAGTGAGGACACGTCGACACCGATACCTCGCTCCCAAATCAGCTAGCTTTCGACAACCGCCGTCAGAATCTCCAATCCTTGAACGGCTTCGAAATCGCTGACGTTGTGCGTCACCAAGGGGACGTTCAACTGCAATGCGGCAGCCGCGATCCAGGCGTCCGCGAACGTGATAGGCCGACCCCGCTTCTCGCAGCCGCTTTTGATCCGCGCCCACGCGCGAGCAGTTCCGGCGTCAGGCATTAGAAGGGTGAAACGGCCGAGAAAGCGGTGCATCAGATCGCGGCGGCGACTGCCCCAGTTCTTCACTTCCATGCCGTATTCGATCTCAGCCAGGCTGATCAGCGAGACGGCAAGTGGCCTTCCGGCGAGAATCGCCTGGTATGCAGGTGCCAGGGAGTGGTTCTTGAACAGGAACGAGATGACATCGGTATCCACAACTGCGAGCGTTGTGGCGTCCATCAGAGAGCGACCGTGCGGGATCCTTCCTTACGAAGCGCGCGAATCAGGGCCACGAATTCCTCTGCCCCTTTGGGGTCATGTTCCGTGTCGGCCTCGAGGTCTTCAACACTGACGGGCGGTTTAAGTACGAGATTGGCGGGAAGGCTAATGTGCTTGCCGGTTGATTCGGTTCCCTCGATTTCTCGTGGCATCTCGATCACTAGTCTAACTCAGCCGAGCCTCGTTCGCTTCCGGCGCGGAGCCACATAGTGGAACCGCACCAGGTAGATGTTCTCCCCTTTTCCGTGCTTCGCGACCTTCAGCAGGTCGATGATGCCTAGGAAGCCCGATTCGCGCGCCAACTGCGGGGTGATGTCGGGGAAGCCGATCGGCGTGATCGAGTCCACCACGATCGCGCCCTCCTCCATCGGGTAGCGCCCTCCCACTTTGACGTGCGGGCGGATCCAGATTCGGACACTGCACGTAATCTCTCCGCGGCGCACTCCTTCGCGCAGACGTTTGGTGAACACCATCTGCAGAGTCTACACCCGCTCCGAAGGCAGCTGAACCGCCGTTACCGCGATGTAACATGGTTACCGACGCATGCTCGCCCCCGGCATACAGCTTGGTCCTTACGAAATCGTCTCGCTCCTGGGCGCCGGCGGAATGGGCGAGGTCTACCGCGCGCGGGACACGCGCCTGGGTCGCGCGGTCGCTCTCAAGGTGCTGCCCGCGGATCTGGCCGCGGATACCAACCGCCGGCTGCGCTTCGAGGACGAGGCGCGGGCCGCGAGCGCGCTGAATCATCCCAACATCGTTTCCATTTACGATACGGGCGACCACCAAGGTCTGGCCTACATTGTCAGCGAGCTGATCGACGGCGAGAGCCTGCGCGACATGATCGACCGCGGCCCGATGCCGTCCAGCCGGGTTGCCGATATCGGCGCGCAGGTGGCGGACGCGCTCGCGGCCGCTCACGCGGCATCCATCGTGCACCGCGATCTCAAGCCCGAAAACATCATGCTGACGCGCGACGGCCGCCCCAAGGTCCTGGATTTCGGCCTCGCCAAGCACATAGCGCCTCCCGCTCCGGGAGACAGCGACGCCACAAAGCTGCTCACGCGCACATCGCCCGGCGCCGTTCTGGGCACGGCG
>DATJYW010000319.1:0-4120 GCA_035499435.1 Candidatus Acidiferrales bacterium
CAGCCCGCGGCTGGGCGTCTCCACGTCCGGCAACTCCAACTCGCCCGACGGCCGCGATCACTGGCCGTACTGCTACAGCGCGGTGATCGCCGGCGCAGGCATCGCGCGCGGCATGCAATACGGCGAGTCGGACGCCACGGCCTCGTCTCCCAAGGAGAAGCCGGTTCATCCCAACGATCTGCTGGCCACGGTCTACTATTCACTCGGCATCGACCCCGACATGGAGATTCGCAATCACCTCAACCAGCCGCGCGAGCTGGTAAAAGGCAAGCCGCTGGCCGAGCTCTGGGTTTGACGTGATACATTGGCGCCATGCTGACCCGGAGGTCGCTGCTCGCCGGCCTCGCGGCGACCGCCGCCCCGCGTCCCAACTTCATCTTCCTGCTGGCCGACGACCATGCCGGATACGTCCTCGGCTGCGACGGCAATCGCCAGGCTGAAACCCCTAACCTCGACCGGCTCGCCTCCGAAAGCGTGCGCTTCACGCACCACTATTGCAATTCGCCCATGTGTACGCCTTCGCGGCAATCGCTGTTCACCGGGCAACTGCCTCACGCCGCCGGCGTCACGCTTCTGAGCACTCCGCTGGCTGAGGACAAGCCCTCGCTGGCGCGTCAGTTCCAAAAGGCCGGCTATCGCACCGCCGTTTTCGGCAAAATGCATTTTAATCGCCCCGGCCGCCCCGGCCTGTTCGGGCTCGATACCTGTATGACCGAGGACGTGGTCGCGCGCGCGTGGAACCAGCAGCCGCCGGAGCGAGCCGTGGATTCCGCCATCGCAACCAAGCCGGCGTGGCGCCCTTTTCAAGACCCGGCGCGAATCTGGCTCAATGCCGACAAGCTGCCCTATCCGCGATTCGACCAGGACATGCGCGGCACCTTCATCGCCCGCCAGGCCATGCGCTATCTCGAGGACCGCCGCCGCGACGCTGCTCCCTTCGCGCTCTGGATCAGCTTCCAGGAGCCTCACTCGCCCTTCGATTTCCCGGTGGAGGACCGCGACCGCTTCGACCCCGCCGATTTTCCGCCGCCCCGCCTCGGCCCGGAGGACGCGGCGCAAATCCCCGAGGTCTTCCGCGATCTCACCGAGCGCGACAAGCGCGGAATCGTCGCCGCCTATTACACCTCGGTGCGCTTCCTCGATCGGAACATCGGCACTGTCCTGCGCAAGCTCGCCGAACTCGGGCTCGACCGTAACACTTTTCTTGTATACACCGCCGACCACGGCTACTTCCTCGGCCAGCACGGCCGTTTCGAGAAGCACTGCGGCTACGACCAGGCTCTGCGCGTACCCCTGATGGTTCGCTGGCCCGGCCGCATCAAGCCCCGCATCGTGCGCGACTTTAGCGAGCACATAGACCTTCCCGCCACCGTCGCCGACATGCTGGAGCTGCCGCCCTTGCCGGTCCAGCACGGCCAGACACTGCGTCCCTACCTCGAGACCGGGAGCGCCGCGCATCCGCGAACTCACGTCTTCGCCGAGTACCTGGAGACCGAGCAGGCGTACATCCGCACCGTGCGTTACAAGTTTGTCTACTGCTCCGGAAAACGGCTCGACTGGTATCGCCCTGCTCAGCCGCTCACGGCCCGCTGGCGCCGCCTCTACGATTTGAAGCACGATCCGGAGGAGTCCCGCGACGTGTCGGCACGCCACCCCGATCTTGTGCGCCAGTTCGAAGCCCTTCTATTGGACCGTTTCCGGCACACGCACCCCGCGGCCGGCAGCGAGCCTGCCGGGCTGAATCCGGAAGCCTGCCTCGATTTTTACCTTCGGCCCCGCGACACTGGCACCGAAAATCGTTGACAAGAGCCGCCCCCTGCATGTACTATCGCCCAAATACTGTCTGAACGCGGCCGCACCGGGCACTGTGCGGCTGCGTGCCAGGCCCGCTTGTTTTGCAGGGACAAAAGGAGTTCAGTTGGGGTTCCTCACTTGCACCCACAGTGGCGCGCGCCCACCCTATCCCTGCGCACTCACACTCAAAACGCTGGTAGGAGGGATTCAATGAAGAACCGGAATGCGTGGATGCTGTTCGCGGCCCTCGCCGTGGTGTCGGTCCTGCCGCCCCACATGGCGGCCCAGACCTCGACCACGGGCGTGCTGGCAGGCACGGTAGAGGACAGCTCCGGGGCAGTCGTTCCAAAAGCTCAGGTCGAGCTGACCAACATGGATACCAACGCCTCCGTAAGACAGGTCAGCAACGAGGCGGGCCAGTACGTTTTCGCCGGCCTGACGCCCGGAAATTACAAGATCACGGTCACACTCGCCGGTTTCCGCACGGCATCCTTCCCGAACCTCGTGGTCGAGGTCAACAAGAGCCTGAGCGTCCCGGTCCGGCTCGAGGTCGGCGGCGCCGCGGAAGTGGTCGAAGTAGCCGCCACCGCTACCGTGCAACTGCAGACTGTGGACGCACAGATCGGCAACACGCTCGAAACCGACGCCATCCTGCGCCTCCCCACCCTGCAGCGCAACGCCACCGAGCTGATGAATATCCAGCCCGGAGTGGTCGTGGGCGGGGCCAACCTGACCATGCGCGCCGCCGGCGCCATCGACGATCAGAACACCGTCACCCTCGACGGCCTGGACATTACCCAGCAGGTCGTGGCGGGCAACACCGCGGTACCCACCCCTGCCGATAGCGTGGAGGAGTTCCGCGTGACCGTGCTCACGCCCAATTCATCGCTGGTGCGCGCGTCCGGCGCTCAGGTGACCCTCGTCGGGCGCACCGGAAGCAACAGCTTTCACGGCGCGATCTACGAGTACCTGCAAAACTCGGAGCTGAACTCGAATACCTGGGACAACAATCGCGCGGGCCAGCTCAAAGCCCCCATCCGCGACAATCGCTTCGGCGGCCGTATCGGCGGACCGATCAAGAAGAACAGGACGTTCTTTTTCGCCAATTACGAAGGCCGCCGGTTCGCCAACGTCGCCCAGGTGACGCGCACCGTTCCCACCGACACCCTGAAGGCCGGCATCCTCCAGTTCAAGGACGCCTCCGGCAATGTCCAGCAATTCAACCTGTCCACCACCTCGATTTGCGGCCCCAATGGTAACAGCGCGTGCGACCCGCGCGGCCTCGGCCTCAGCCCGGCCGTGAAAGCGCAGTGGGCCAAAATGCCGCAGCCGAACCTCTCCGGCGTCGGCGATGGGTTGAACACCAGTGGCTACTTCTTCAACCTCGGCGTCCCGGTGCAGAGCGATTACGGCGTCGTCCGCCTGAATCACAGCTTCACCGACCGCGTCCAGGCGGCCGCCAGCTACACCTACTTCCGGCAGATCACCACCGGTTCCGGAGATGTCGGCATCGTCAACGGGCAGCCTCAATCTTTCGTCGTCACCCCGCAGCGCGGCACGGTGATGAACGCGTCGCTCAACTGGCAGATCACACCCGCCTGGCTGAACATCGCGCGATTCGGTTACGTGCGCGATAACAATGCCAACCAGGCGACGTCGCCCACCGCGGCTGCCGGTCTGCTCAACACTCCGGGCTCCGGCACTCCCGCCGGCCCCGTGGCGCTCCTCATCGGCAGCGGCGTCAGCAGCTTTCTCGATTCGCCCATCGATATGGACACCCAGCGCGCCCGCTATCAGGCCAACTACAACGGCGACTTCCAGTGGCAGGACGACATGACCAAGGTTTGGGGCAAGCACACCTTCCAGTTCGGCATGCAGTTGAACAAGCTGCCCTACACCCACGTACGCGCCGACAAGGTAGTCGGCTCGCTCGCCTCCATCGCAGCTACCGTGGATGGCGATCAGTCCTACCTGAGCATTCCGGCCGCAAACCGGCCGCTCACGTGCAGCGGCAGCGTCACCACCAACTGCATTACCTCGGCGAACCTGACCAACTGGGACCGCTTCTACGCCGCCTCGCTCGGCCTGGTGGACAACGTCAACGTGCTGGCGGTGCGCGACCAGAACCTCCAGCCGCTTCCCCTCGGCACGTTCATCATCGACCACACCACTCAGTGGGCCCCCTACTTCTACTTCCAGGACTCGTGGCGCGTGAGCCCCTCGCTCACCCTGAGCCTGGGACTCTCCTACGGCTGGCAGACCTCGCCCACCGAAGCGCACAACCTGCAAACCGTCATGATCAACGCCGAGAGCGGCCAGCTCCTGA
>DATJYW010000320.1:0-12921 GCA_035499435.1 Candidatus Acidiferrales bacterium
CCGGCGGGCAGCCATACGAGCATCCCGCTCGCGTCGCCAACTTGCTTTGGAAGCGTGCGCCCGTGGGTCGCCTCTTCGAACTTCATCCGAAGCTTCTGAAAGCCGGCCGCGCTGCCGTGCTCGATATCAACCTGCATGCCATCGAAGTGACGCGTGAGATCAAATACACGCCCATCCGGCGCTTCCCTTCCAGCGCGTTCGATCTTTCCGTCATCACCGCCGCCCGCGAGACCGCCGGCAACCTGGAAAAGCGGATCACCGGGTTCGCCGGACCGCTGCTGGACAGCGTCGAATACGTGCGTCAGTACGCGGGCCCCCCGCTCGCCGCGGACCAGAAGAGCGTGAGCTTCCGTGTGACCGTCGGCTCGCCGGAGCGTACGCTGTCCAGCGACGAGATTGCCGCGATCCGCGCGGGCATCATCGCGCGCATGCGCGAGCTCGGCTACGATTTCCGCGAATGAGCACGCGCCGCACCATGCCCGGCGGCTGGGTCGAGCGTAAGCGCGGCCTCTGCCGATGGTGCGGCATCGAAGTGCCCAAGGGCCGCTTCACCTTTTGTAGCCCGGATTGCGTCCATGAGTGGAAGCTGCGGACCGATCCGGGGTATCTGCGCGAGCAGGTCTTCGCCCGAGATCGCGGCGTGTGCGCCCTGTGCGGCCTCGATACCGAGGCGCTCCGCCGGGACAAGCGCAAGCTGGATTTCAAGGCCCGCCGCCAATTCGAAAAAGAGTGGGGCCATCGCCGGTGCCTCTGGGACGCCGATCACATCGTGCCGGTGTTCCAGGGCGGAGGGGAGTGCGACCTGGCAAACATGCGCACCTTGTGCCTGCGCTGCCACCGGGCCCGCCACTCGGCTAGCCTGGCACCTGCCCGATCTACCGATGTGCCCCGGGGGCCGGCTGCCTCATCCTGAAATCACAGGAGGCAGTCATGTCCACCCAATTGGCCGCGCTTTCCAACGAGCTTGCCGCGGCCGTCAAACAAGCCGAACCCCACGTAGTGGCGGTTCACGCCCGCCCGCGATTTTCGTCCAGCGGCATGTTCTGGAAGCCCGGCGTCATCGTCACCGCCGAGCACACCATCCGGCGTGAAGAAGAGATCACCGTCACTTTGCCCGATGGCCATACGGTTCCCGCAACCCTCGCCGGCTCTGACGCGGGCACCGACATCGCGGTTCTCAAGGTAGAGGCGGGACCGGCACGTCCGCCGCATGCCGCCGCGCCCGCGCCGGGCACGCTCGCCCTCGCCATCGGGCGCAGCGAAGAATCCGGCGTCAACGCCAGCCTCGGCATCATCAGCGCGTGCAGCGGCGAGTGGCGCACCTGGCGCGGGGGCCAGCTCGATCGCTACATCCGGCTCGACCTCAACGTCTTTCCCACCAGCGACGGTGGCGCCGTCATCAACACCGCCGGAGAGCTGATCGGCGTCGCGACAACTGCGCTCTCGCGCATCGCCGGGCTGGCGATCCCCACCGCCACCATCGAACGGGTTGCGGAGCAGATCCTCACGCGCGGGCACGTGGCGCGCGCCTACATCGGCGTCGGCCTGCAACCGGTCGAGCTTCCGGAACATCACAAAGGTCTGATCGTTCTTTCTCTTGAAGCCGGCGGGCCCGCGGCAAAAGCGGGCGTGCTCGTCGGCGACATTTTCGTGGCGGTCGGCGGACGCGCGGTTGCCGAGACGGAAGACCTGCAAGGCGCCCTGGAATCGACCGCTCCGGGACAAATCGTCGAGGCCGATGTTCTGCGCGGCGGCGACGCCCGGAAGATCAAAATCACGGTGGGGGAGCGGCCCCGGAGGGGTTGACCATGCACGCGTTCGGAGAAATCGCTGAGAAGCTCAGGCGTTCGACCGTCCAGGTGCACACCTTCGGCCGCCGCCACGGTGGTAACGGCAGCGGCGTGATCTGGTCCGCCGACGGCCTGATCCTGACCAACGCCCACGTAACGCGCGGTCCCGAGGCTGAAGTCGAGCTTTGGGACGGGCGGCGATTTCCCGCGCGGCTCGCGGCACGCGATCCGCGCCGTGACCTGGCGGCTCTGCGCATCGACGCTCCTTCGCTGGATCCGGCAGTGCCGGGCGATTCGCGCACGCTCCGGCCGGGAGAATTGGTGATCGCGGTGGGCAGCCCGCTGGGATTCGCCGGCGCGCTCTCCACCGGGATTGTCCATTCGATCGGCAAGCAGTGGATTTACGCCGACGTGCGCCTCGCGCCGGGCAACTCCGGCGGTCCGCTGGCCGATGCCAACGGCCGCGTGGTCGGCATCAACACTGCGGTGGTGAATGGCCTCGGCGCGGCGATTCCCAGCGCCACCGCGCTGGATTTCGTGCGCAACGGCGCGCGCCCCGCGCTGGGAGTGTCGCTGCGGCCGGTCCACCTGGGCCTGCAAATCCTCGAGCTCGACCCCGACGGCCCGGCCGGCCTCGCCGGATTGCGCGCCGGAGACGTGCTGCTTGGCCGACTGGAAGACCTGCATGCGGCGCTCGATGCAGGCGGCCAGACGATACGGGTGCGCTTCCTGCGCGACGAACTTCGGCGGGTGCGCGAAACCGTAGTCCGGCTCGCGGCGCGCGCCGAGGCCGCCGCGTGATTCGCGTCCAAGTCTCGGCGCCGGCCGCGGTGCTGAAGGCCGGCTTGGAGGCCGTGGTTGCAGGGGCGCCCGGCCTCACGCTCGCCGGCTCGCATCCGGACGTGCTGCTCACTTCGATCGCGCCCGGCGATCTGCATGGATCGTCCGCCCCACTGGTCCTGGTCGGCGATGCGGATTGGTCGGCGGACCTCCTTCGGTTGGGCGTGCGCGCCATTCTACCCCCGGATGCCTCCGCCGCGGAGATCGTGGCCGCGGTGGAATCTGCCGCCGCCGGCCTGGCCGTGATCGAACCATCGGAACTCGAGTCCTTCTTGTCCGAGTCCCCCATGCAACCCGCCTCAGGGCCGGATCCGCTCACTGCCCGCGAGCTCGAGGTGCTGCGCATGTTGGCCGAGGGCGCCGCCAACAAGGCGATTGCGTGGCAGCTCAAGATCAGCGAGCACACCGTGAAATTTCACGTGGCGCAGATTCTGGCCAAGCTGGGCGCGGGAACCCGTACGGAAGCCGTCACCACAGGCATTCGCAAGGGTCTGATCATGGTCTAGCACCACCGTGTGACACTAAAACCCCGTGGGGCCGGCTTCAGCCGGCGCCGGACTTTCAGTCCGGCGAAACGATCGCCCATCAATACTGGCGCGCAGTAGTGCTAGAAGGTCTGGTGGCGCGACGCCGCCACGCTCTGGACTCTGGCCAGGCCGGAGCGCGCTTCGCTGCTGTAAGGATAGATGTTCAGGGATTCGCGGTACTCGCGCTCCGCTTCATATGTGTCGCCTTTGGACTCGTACCAGAGACCTAGAGCGCTGTGGGCGTCCGAATTGTGAGGTCCAAGCTGAGCGGCCATGTGCAGCGCGGTGCCGGCAGCTTCCGTCTTGCCCATTTCGCCATAAAGCAGGCCAATCAACTGGTAGACGGACGAGTTGGGAAGCAGTGCGGCGGCCCGTTCCAGACGATACAAAGCGTCCTCGCGTCGGCCCTGACACTCGAGGACCTTGCCCCACGCCAGTTGAATCGCGTAATCGCGCGGCATCAATCCCTCGCCGCGCTCCAGGTAGGGAACCGCAGCCGCACAGTGATTGGCGGCAATCAGGCTCTCGGCCAGCCCCAGGAAAGGCCTGCCCTTGCTCCTCGACTCCTGCGCCGCCCCGGCCCATATCTCCTCGGGTCTGCCCCAGTGCTCGTTCCGCTGGTAGCACAATACCGCGAACATAGTCAGCACCGCCGCTACCAGCGAAACGGAGCCCGCCGACCACCGGGCGTGCTTCGCAATCTCGCAGGCGATCAGGATGAGACCTGCGATCGCCAGGTAGAGGCGCCGCTCGACCAGCGTGTCCGCGATCGGAATCACCGAAGATGTCGGCGCCAGCAGGATGAGAAACAGGAGAAGCCCGAAGCACGCCAGCGGATAGCGCCGGCGGAGTAGCACCGCGATTAGTACGATCGCGGCCAGCAGGACGACATAGTAAATGGCGCCGTAGCTCGTGATGGTGCGTGAAACGGGAAAATCGTGATCGACGGACTGGCCGAGAGGTAAAGCGGCCAGGCGAACATAGGTGAAAATCGCTCGCGCTTGTGTAAATGCGTACTGATACCAGGTAAGTTCCTTAATGGAAAATCCGGCAGTCTCCGCGCCGGCGAGTACATGCGCAACCCAGAGTAACGCCGCGGCGCATCCGGGAATCATCAGGAAATATATCCGCCGGTTCCGTCGCACACCATCGAATGAGAAAGGGCGCGGCCAGCAGACATCGGTGAGGAACAGCAATCCGGCAAGTGCGGCGGCATTCTCCTTTGTGGCGACCGCCAGGGCGAGCAGGGCCAGAACAGCCGCGGAGCGGCGCCAGGTGATTGGCGCGGAATACCCGCCGAGGTACACGGCATACGCCGACAACATGAACAGTGCTGCCAGGCTTTCTGAACGGCCGGCGACATAGCTTACAGATTCCGTGGCCAGAGGATGAATGAGGAACACGGCGGCGCCGAGAATGGCCCCGGTGTAACGTGTCCTGCGCAACCAGCCCGCCAAACCCAGGATGTGAAACAGCACCACGAAAACCAGGCACGTGTTACAGACGTGAATCAAAAGATTGGTGACGTGGTAACCGTAGGGATTCCTTCCGGAGATGCTGTAATTGACCCAGTAGGTGAACATCAATACCGGGCGCACACCATTTACCCATGCCTGTAGCGCCCCGTCACGGATTCCCTGGCGAAACGGGAGGGCATCGTCATCGAAAATGAACTTTCCGTGAAGCGCCGGGGCGTACAATGCGGCGCCGATCACGGCCGCTGCCAGAAAGAGCCACACGACGTGAGTCGCGGCCAGGCGTTGATACGACGCATCCGGCTTGCCCGGTTCCGATTCCCTCTTATGGTGGCGCATACCTTCGGGGGAGTCCCAGAGTAGCAGCATCGCGCACGCGTATTCGGTGCGAAAACATGCTGAACAGCGTCGCTCGTGTCAAATGACCGTGAGTCCCGGCACGAAGCAAAGTGTTGGGAAAAAAGACGGCCCGCCCCACGCGGTGGAAGGCGGGCCGTAAGGGAAGAATGTCTGATCCCGTCACGACGGCGGTATCTGCCCAGTACGCGCGATTCCACGGAAAACGGGGCCACCCCGCCTGGGATTTCTGGCTCCCCGCGTATTGACGATAAAATGAGCCGGAAAGAGAACCCGATGCACGATTCTCCCGGCGACGTGACCCTTTTGCTGGCCGAAATGAAGCGCGGCAACAGCGAAGCGCTGCCGAAACTCATCCCGCTCGTGTATCACGAGCTCAAACGCCTGGCCGCGCACTTCCTTCGCGATGAGCGCGAGGGGCACACCCTCCAGCCCACTGCCCTGGTGCACGAGGCCTATTTGCGGCTGGCCGGCCAGAAAGCCGCCTTCCAAAATCGCGCGCAGTTCATGGGCGTGGCCGCGCAGTTGATGCGCCGCATCCTGGTGGACTACGCCCGCCAGCGCGTCACCGCCAAGCGCGGCAGCGGCGAACGGCCCCTCGACATCTCCACCTGCGAAATCGGGGGCGGCGTCGAACAATCGGAGGAGATGCTGGCCGTGGACGAAGCGCTCGAACGGCTGGCGGCAATGGACGCCCAACAGGCCCGTGTCGTCGAGATGCGCTATTTCGGCGGGATGACGGTGGAGGAGACGGCGGACGCCTTGGACATCGCGCCGCGCACCGTGAAACGCGAATGGGCCATGGCAAAGGCCTGGTTGCGTGTGGAGATTTCAAGCAAGGCCGGGCAATGACACCAGAACGCTGGGCGCGGATCAAGGAGGTCTTCGGTTCCGCGCTGGAGCTGCCCGAAGAACAGCGGGCCGCATTCGTCAAGCAGAGCTGCGGCTCCGATGAGAGCCTCCGCCGCCAAATCGAGCAGCTCCTGGAGGCGGAGCAGGGGCCGCTGGAAAACCCGGTGCTGGACGCCATCGCGCAGCAGGTGCCCGTCGAGCTGGCGCGCGGCGAAATGCTGGGCCCCTACCGCGTCGAAACCAGGATCGGCCAGGGCGGCATGGGCGTGGTCTACCGGGCGTGGGACACGCGCCTCGACCGCCGCATCGCGCTCAAGGTGCTGCGCCCGGACCAGGTGAACGATCCCGTGCACCGCCAGCGCCTGGTGCGCGAGGCGCGCGCGGCCTCTGCCCTGATTCATCCCAACATCGTGACCGTGCACGATATCGGCAGCGACCGCAATATCGACTTCATCGCCATGGAGCACATCGACGGCCGCCCGCTCAACCAGATGATTCCCGCCGCCGGCCTGCCGCCGAAACAGGCGCTCGCTTATTCCATCCAGATCGCCGGGGCGTTGGCCGGCGCTCACGCTTCCGGTGTGGTGCATCGCGATCTCAAGCCCGGCAACGTCATGGTGACCCGCGAAGGCCTGGTGAAGCTGCTGGATTTCGGACTGGCGCGCCGGAGCCGCCGCGACGCCGACGGTTCCGGGACGCTCACTCTGAACACCGAAATCGCGGGCACGCCGCAGTACATGTCTCCGGAGCAGATCCGCGGCGAAGACATCGATCACCGCTCGGATGTGTTCGCCTTCGGCGCCATGCTCTACCGCATGCTGGCCGGGCGCGACCTCTTCGACCGTGGGTCGGCCGTGGAGACGATGAATGCGGTCCTCACCGCCGATGCGGCCGAGTTGTGCCAGAACGGGCCCGCGCTGCCCGACGCCCTGGAAAGCGTCATCCTCCACTGCCTCGAAAAGGCCCCGCAGGACCGCTTTCAGTCGGCACAGGACCTGGGTTACGCTCTGGAGGCCTGCGCGGCGCCGATGGGGCCGGTGTCCGTGCCGGCCGCCCCGGCGCGCTGGCAGCGCCACGGCGGGTGGATCGCCGCGATCCTGGCGTCGTGGGCGCTGGGAATGCTTCTCGCATATCTGTTCTGGGGCGGGCATCGCGCGCACCCGTCCGTCGACGGACGCGTCTTCTCGCAGATCACCAACGATGCAGGCGCCGAGTTGTTCCCGAGCCTCTCGCCCGATGGCCGCAGCGTGGTATTCGCGGGCAAGGCGAGCGGCAATTGGGATATCTACCTGCAACAGGTGGGCGCCGCGGAGGGCGTGAATCTGACCCAGGATTCGGGCGCGGACGAGACGCAGCCGGCCTTTTCTCCCGACGGCCGCACCATCGCGTTCCGCTCCGAGCGGGACGGCGGCGGAATCTTCGTGATGCGCTCCGATGGCACAGCCGTCCGGCGGGTCACGGACTCGGGCTACAACCCGGCCTGGTCGCCCGACGGCCGCCAGATTGTGTACGCGGAGGAGAGCATCACACGCCCCGAAGACCGTTCGGGGAGAGTGAGCCGCATCTGGGTGGTTGACCTCGCCGGCGGCCGCAAGCGCCTCCTGATCAAAGACGACGGGGTTCAGCCGCAATGGTCTCCGAACGGCCAGTTCATCGTGTACTGGGCCATCGATCTGGATGGCGACCGCGACCTGTGGACGGTGCGCGCAGCCGGCGGCGCACCCGCCCGGCTCACCCGCGACCGGTGGCTGGATTGGAATCCGGTGTGGTCGCCCGATGGGAATTGGGTCTATTTCTGCAGCAACCGCGGCGGCAGCATGGGAATCTGGCGGATCCCGATGAAGGAGAGCACCGGCGAAGTGCGCGGCGCGCCGGAAGCCATCCGCGCTCCGGCGGACTACACGTCGCACCTCAGCTTCTCGCGCGACGGCAGGCACCTTTCCTACGTGCAGCAGAGCACCACCGGGCGCCTCGACGTGGTGCGCTTCGACCCCGCGCGCGAGGTCCTGGTGAGCGAGCCCAAGGAAATCCTGCAGAGCGCCAAAGGAGCCTCGCGGCCGTCGCTTTCGCCGGACGGGAAATGGCTGGCCTACAACTCCACCGAACAGGAGGAATGCCTGCTGGTCGCGGGCGCGGACGGATCGGGTGTCCGGCAACTGACCAACGCGGAGTACCGCAGCCGCGGACCGCGCTGGTCGCCGGATGGCAGGCAGATCGCGTTCTTCTCCACGCGCAGCGGCGAGTGGGAGATCTGGACCACGGATCCGAGCGGAGCAGAGTCCCGCCAGTTGACCAATCTGGCCGGAAACAATGTGGCATGGCCCGTCTGGTCGGCGGACGGAAAACACCTGGCATACACGCTATTCGGCTTGAACACGTTTCTGATCGAGGCGGACAAAGCGTGGAGCGCGCAGACTCCCGAAAAATTGCCGCCCTTCCCGGACGACGGGCAGGTCTTCAGCGCATGGAACTGGTCGCCCGACGGAAAAATGATCGCGGGCTTTCTGGACCGCGACAACGGAATCGCCATCTATACGCCCGCCTCCAGGAGTTTTCGAAAGGTGACGGAGCGCGGCGCCGATCCGGTCTGGCTGAGCGACAACCGGCGGCTGCTGTATCTGGACCAAGGCAAGATCCACCTGGTTGAGCTGGCGTCGGGAAGCACGCGCGAACTGGTCTCTGCAGCGCCCGAAGAAGTCGCCCGCCGCGGATTCGCGGTGAGCCCTGACGATTCGCGAATCTACTTCAGCGTCAGCACGACCGAGGCGGACGTGTGGACGGTAGAGTTCCAGCGATAGCGCGCCCCGCTTACCAGTGAATCCGCAATCCGAATGACATGGTGCGCGGCGAATTGATCTGGCCGCCGTTCGGATTGTTCGTTCCCAGGACGCCGAAGTCCTGCGGGTCGCTGATGTCCAGGTACGGATCCGCCAGTTGGGTGTGATTCAGCAGGTTGTAGAACTGGAAGATGAGCTGCGCGCCGACGCGCCCCTCTTTCCAGATGCCGATGTCCTTCGTGACCGTGGCGTCCAGGTTCCAGGTCGGCATGCCGCGGATGTTGCCGCCGTTGCCGCAGCTCGTGTCGTATCCGAGAATGCAGGGCCGGAACTGGTTGTAGACCTGGTCCGGATTCTTGAACATGTTGATGTTGTTGCCGCCATTGGTTCCGTTGGAGTTGACGCCCGCCCCGCTGGCGCTGGTCGAGACATTCAGGTTGTAGTTGGCCGAATTCCCGCCGGTGAACTTCGACGCCAGCACCGCGCCGTCCAGCATCTGGGCGCCGTTGCCGTTGGTGCTGCCGGTGGCGGGATTCAGCTCGCCGAACGACTCGGTGGCGCCATTGAGGTTGTAGACGCCCATAACCGCGCCGCTCTGCGCGGTAAAGATCGGCGAGACGATCCAGCCCCCCAACAGGTGCCCCGCCACGCCCTTCTGGCTCTTGTAGAAAGGCGACTGCCAATATATAGAAAGGTTGTACAGAAACTTGTAGTCGAAGAACTGCGGCCCGTAGTTGGCACTGATGTGCCACGGGTCGAGCACGCTGTAGGAGCTCGTCGCCTGCGATGAGTTGCCGGTGCCGAGCGCCCTGCCCCACGTGAAATTCGATCGCGCCGTCACGCCCTTGAAATCTCGGAGCGTAAACGACAGGTAAGTCGCGTTGTAGTTGCCATAGCCCTTGGAAGTGTCGAAATATACCGCCGAAAGCTGGCCGGCGGGAATCGCCGCCGAGGGAGTGCTCGGCATGGTCCGGCCCAGAGTCCATGAAGAGGCCGCATTCAACGCGGCCCAGAGCTGGTATACGTTCTGGTTCGCGATGAAGCTGTTCATCGTGCCGTTGTTGGCGACCGCCGCGGTGCAGCTCGAGAATCCTTTGCAGAAGGAAGAACCGGCTCCGCCCAGAGCATTTTCGAAGAACGCTTGCGGCGCCACCGAGACCTGCCCCGAGCCGGCGGCAGACACCGCCCAGTACGTGTTGGCGAAAGCCGACGCGAAGCTCTGGCCGCCCAGCGTGGTCATGTAAGGAACGGCATCCAGGTCGATCTGCTGCCACTCGTTGCGGATGATGCGGCCGATATAGCCAACCTCGATGATGGCGTGCGACGAAACTTCCCGCTGGATGCTGACATTGAAGTTATCCGTTCGTGCCGGCCGGAAGTTGGCATCCAGCACCGAGCCGGAACCCGAAGCGGCATTTCCTCCCACGCCCGGGATATATGGCTGCGGCAGCGTCTGGGAAACGGCCGGCAGCGGCGCGGACATCCCGTCGGCGCCGATCCGAAACGCCGTGGTGGGATCCACGCCGCCATTCCCCAGGCACTGGCCCGTCTTGCTGGCGCCGATGCACGATACCGCCTGCCCGAGGCCGGTTCCCAGGAGCGGAACTAGCACCAGGCCGACACCGTTCAACCGGCTGAAGATGCGGCCATAGCCGGCGCGGACCACGGTCTTCCCATTGCCCAGCACCTTGCCCAGGATGCCATCGTAACCGTGCGGATTCCATGCCGCGGCCACATGCGGGCTTACTCCGCCGTAGAACGGGTTGTACGGGTATTTGGTGTCGGCGCCGGTCACATTTCTCACGGTCGCCCACGCGACCGTCGGATTGTAGACCTGCCCCTGCAATGCAGCCGACTGGCGGGAGTTGAGGTAGTCGGTCACGTTGATCGGGTGGCCGCTCGTGTCGGTTAACTCCACCTGTTTCCCGTTCA
Source organism: Candidatus Acidiferrales bacterium (assembly GCA_035499435.1). GTDB lineage: Bacteria > Acidobacteriota > Terriglobia > Bryobacterales > Bryobacteraceae > Solibacter. The sequence goes on from DATJYW010000320.1 coordinate 10,551, forward strand.
GCTCGTACGGCGGCATTTCTATCGTGTACCCGATGCCGTAAGTCAGGGTCACGCTGGGCTTGAGGTGCCACGTGTCTGAGAAATAGACGTTGTACGAGGGAATGATGCTCTGGTCGTACATATACGAGCCGGGCGGCTGGATCTGCAGTTGCGCGCCGCTGCGCGTGTACAGGTCCTGCGGCTGGCTGACGATTCCCAGCACCTCCGAATACAACCTGTTCCAGTTGGTGATTTGGCTGGTGGGTACGGCGACGGGGCGATAGTCCGATGGGTAAGTGACGCCGGGACCGTTGGTGATCTGATACACCGGCGCGTTCATGATGCCCTGGCCGTTATCGTTGCGCAGGTGGTAATTGTAGTTTCGCTGATACTGTCCGCCGAACGTGATCAGGTGGTTGCCCCTGATCTTCGTGACATCGTCGCGGATCATCTTGTCCTGGCCGTCCCAGAAGCGTTGGCGCACGCTCTGCGTGTTTACGTTGTATGGGATCAGCGCAGCGGCGGTTTCCCCACCGATTTCCAGGGCGCCCCCCAGCCCGGGCAACTGCGGCGGAGCTGCCGCCGTTCCCCACTGCCAGAAGTTGCGCAGGTAGCTGAACCGGAAATCGTTGGTCATGGTGGGACTGATGTTGGTGGTCAGTCCCGCCACCCAATAGCTCGGCACTTGTGGACGCACCGCGAGCGCGGCCGGCGTGCCCAGCGTATCTCCGGGCAGCGCGCCGCCGATGTCCACCTGCTGGGTTCCCAGTTTCTTGAAGTGGTACTGGCGGTAGCTCGTCATGAACCGGTTCTTGGAATTGAAGTCGTGGTCGATCCGTGCCACATACTGGTCGGACTTGATGGGCAGGGCCGCGACACCCTGAAAGTTCTGCGTATTGTAATGGTCGCCGCCTGTACCCGTGTTGGGCAGCGGCATGTACTTCGACCAGAGCTGGTTGACGATGGGATTGAAGCCCAGCCCTCGCGGATCGCAGGAGCCATTGGGACAAGTCGCCACTGGATAGGTGACGCCGTTGACAGTCACCGGTGAGTTATTGAGGTTGTAGGGAACATATCCGGCCGAGCCTTCGTTGATGAAGATCACGCCGGCGCGCAGGGTAGCGGTCGGCACCGCGCGCGTGTAAATCGCCGACTGCGGGAACCGAAAGCCTTCATAGTTGAAGAATGCATACCATTTGCCGCCCAGAAAATTCTTGGGGATGATCGGTCCGCCGATCGCCGTCCCGAAACGGTTGCTGTGCGTCACCGGCAGCGGTGTATAGGAAAGATTGCCCGAGGGAGTGTGGTTGTTGTCCCAGGAGTTGGCCGCCCCCACATTCGAAGCGAAGTAATATTCGTAAGCCGAGCCGTGGATGCTGTTGGTGCCGCGCTTGGTCACCATCTGCACCTGGCTGCCGGACGACCCGTTGAAGTCCGCGGTCTGCCCGCTGGTGGCCACCTTGAACTCTTCGATGCTCTCCACCGGCGTCGGCATCACGCCCGAAGGAGACCCCGCGCCGGCAGTGGGCACGTTGTTCGTGAAGCTGCCGGTGTAGTCCATCATGGAGCCGTCCATGTCGTTGGAGTTGTTGCCTCCGTCCAGTTGGAAGGTGTTCTGGTCGTACATCGCCCCGGCGACGCTTCCGCCGGGCGTGACCCCGGGCTGTAACACCGCAAATGTGGCGGCATCGCGGCCGATGTTGGGCAGAAAGATCAGCGATTGGCCGGTGATAGTCTGGCCGACCGTCGCGTTCGTGACCTGCAACTCGGCCCCGGCGGCGGCGCTGACTTCGATGGTTGTCGTCGTCGAGCCCACCTCCATCCGCGCGTTGATGGTCAACACCTGGCCGACGTCAACCTTCTGCGCGGTGATGTGGAACGTCGCAAATCCCGGCTTGCTGATGTCGATGTTGTAACTCCCCGGCGGCACGTCCACAAAAATGTAGCGCCCGGCCTCGTTACTGACTTTCCTTTGGGAAATATTAGTCGAAAGGTCGGTCATCTTGACCTCGGCCCCGGCAATGACGGCCCCTTGCTGATCGGTTACCTGGCCGGAAACAGTACCAGTCGCCACAGCTTGCGACCATCCCGGAACCGATGCCAGGAAAAACAGGGCCGCGCACAAAGATACACTAAGCCCGCCTGATGTGTGCTGCCTCACAGTATCCCTCCTAACTCTCGTCTCGAAGTTGAATTAACCCTCGATTAACGCTGCCTAATGGCCGGAAGTTTACGGCTGTTTCAATACGGTGTCAACAGTTTTGTGACACCCACGATGAGGAGGAGTTGCGAAACGTTAGAGCTAGTACCCTCGCGATGCGCTATCGTAATTCTTCTATGAATCGGCGGGCGGTGGTCTTCGGGGCCGCGGGACAGCTCGGGATCGAGCTGG
>DATJYW010000321.1:0-16423 GCA_035499435.1 Candidatus Acidiferrales bacterium
TAGATCGGCGCCTCCGTCCCGTTTACGAGCACGCTCACACCGCTTACGAATGTCGGCAGCGGCGCCGCGGGCTGGGCCGTGGCGCTGCCGAAACCGGTGCCGAACACGCTGGCCAGGGCTCCCGGCGAAAGCCGCGGCGCATAGCTGGCCGCATTGCCCACCCCTCCGGAGGTGATCGCCGGGAAGGTGGGTGTGAGCAGCCGGATCACTGAATTCTGCGTGTCAGCGATATAAACGTTGCCGCTCGAATCGATGGTGACACTCCGCGGAAATGCCATGCCGGCCGCGGTCGCCGGACCGCCATCGCCGGAATACGAAGAGCCGCCTCTGCCGGCGATGGTGACGATGTTGCCGTCGGGAGCGATCTTGCGGATCCGGCTGTTGTTTGAATCCGCGATATAGACGTTGGCGGCCGCATCCACGGCGACGCCCGTCGGATTGTTCAGGAGGGCTTTGCTGGCGGGTCCGCCATCGCCCGAGAAGCCCGCCGTGCCGTTGCCGGCGACCACGGTGAACGTGCTCCCGACATATTTGATCAACCGCCGGTTGTTGCTGTCGGCCACCCAGAGGGTGTTGGAAGCATCCATCCACAGACCCGTCGGATGGTTCAGTCTGCCCGCCGTGGGGCCGGTGCCGCCGATGTACGAGGTGATGATGCCGTTCTTGTCCACCTTGCGGACCAGGCTGTCGGCCGTGTCGGCGATGTAGACGTTGCCCGCGGAATCCAGGGTGAGCCCGGTGGGTGCGTAAAGGCCCGCGCTGGTAGCCTGTCCGCCGTCGCCGCTATAGCCTGCGGTGCCGCTGCCGGCGAAGGTGCTGATGTTGGCGCCGGAGATCTTGCGCACCACGTTGTTTGCGGTGTCCGAGATATAAACGTTGCCCGACGAATCGACCGCGACGCCGCCCGGGCTGTTCAGTGTGGCGCTGGTGGCCGCCGCGCCGTCTCCGCTGTAGCCCTGGGTTCCGGTACCCGCGATGGTGGCGGTGGTGCCGTTGGTAATGGTGCGGATTCGGTGATTGGTGGTGTCCGCGACATAGAGAACGCCCTTGGAATCGATGGCGATCGCGTTCGGATTGTTGAACTGCACCTGGGTCGGATCGCTGCCGTCGTTGAATCCGGCCGAGCCGTTTCCGGCGAGAGTGGTGATCGTGTACTGCTGGCCCCGAGCGGCTGGCATCCAACCCAGCCCGAGACACACAACAAGCGTTAGACCCCGGTTTAGCATATAAACAGTTTAAACGTGCGAGCCGGTTCGGCGGTTGCGCCACTGGCCCAATCGGGTCAGTGCATGGTGGCCGCCACGATCCAGCAGATGCCCAGCGCCACCGCGCCCGCCAGGATCGCCGCCGCCACGTTACGCTCTTCTGCAATCTGCTTCCACAGATCCAACGGCGCCAGCCGGACCACAAGCCCAAACGCGACCACGAAGATGACGATTCCGAGAGCAGCGAAAATCAGCCCGTTCAGCACGGGTATGTCGGTCATACGAACCCAAGTGTATCAGCCCGCCCATCCGGACATTCCCTGAGTTCGTCCCGGCTTCACCGTCGAATTTCGCATGATCCAAAAGATTCTTGTTTGGCTCCAGGGATAGCGATTAAAATATCTTTGAGTCCCATAAAGCTATCGGTGAACGAAGGCGCGTTCAGTTGACCGCTCACCGCTCGTCAATCCTGCTACCCCCGAGGCAGAGAAAGGCTGATGCGGCCATGAGAAAACCACCCGCAACGAATGTGCTCTCTTCCTGTGTGGTGACCGTCCTGTCGGTGAGCTCGAATCGAGACGACCACGCTTCGCTCAGGACTATCTTTGACCGGGCCGACTGGAGCCTGTTCGGCGAGTCGAAATGGGCGCTTCGAGTGTGCACAGGCGTAGAATCGGCACTGACGGCGCTTCGCGCGAACACGATCCCGATCGTGATCGCGGAGCGCGACCTTGCGCCGGCTTCCTGGCGGGAAATGCTGGCCCGGATCTCGCTTCTCCCAGACCCTCCGCTTCTGTTAGTCACCTCCCGCCTGGCGGATGAATACCTGTGGGCGGAAGCCCTGAACCTCGGAGTATATGACGTGCTGGCCAAGCCGTTTGACGCTTCCGAAGTGACTCGCGTCCTCAGCCTGGCCTGGCAACACTGGCTGAACCGGCATGATCTTCATCGTGTCCGCACCGGTCAAAGGAAGGCCGCGACCGCGGCCTAGGTCAACCATGGAAATGATTGTCATCGCCGAAGACGAGCTGCGCCGGCTGGAAAGACGGTTCGGACCTCACGTGCGGCAAATGGGCGCGTGGAACTCTGACGGCACGTTCGGCTACTCGAGCGTTCCGCTGGCCGCCGTCGAAAAAGCGGTCGAGAACTCAGGAGATCCCGACCTGATGATGGTTCTCCCGCGCTTGAAGCACGCGCCGGATCGGGCCAAGGTGCTGATCGAGTCGCTGGAAACCCACGGCTCTCCGTTGATTGAGAGGATCGTGGCCGCGTACCGCGAATGGTCCTCCATGAGGATGGCGCGCAGTTCTGCCGCCGGTTCCCAAGCCGCGTGAGTGGTCCTCACGCTTTGCCGGGCAAATCGGCTAGCAGTTCACCGCGGGAAGCGCCTGTCAGTGAGGTTCGGGAATCCGTCGCATGGCATACCGTCCTCCGGGTAGAACGCTCTATGCCGGCTGCCGCCCGGCAATTCCGGATTGCCGTCCGTCCCGGCCCGCGCGAGGAACAACTCCCCTCCGGGCCGTCTGCGCCTCTGTCACAAAGCGCCTCATCGATCTGCACATGTGGTCCAATACCGTGACCCATTCCCGCAGGTGCTCGTGTCCGTGAGCGGTCAGAACGTACAGCCTCCGCGCCGGTCCACTGCCCCCAATGTCCCACTCCGATCTCACGCACCCGTTCTTTTCCAGTTGCCGGAGAGTCCGGTAGAGCGCCGCGATCTCGATTTCCGAGTCGGTCAGGGCGTATTCCCGCAGTTCGCTGGCAAGCTCGTATCCGTGACAGCGCCCCTTCTTTTTCAACAGGAACAGCAATACCGGTTCCACAAACCGGTACAGGTTTCCCATCGCGCATGTGCAGGGATGTTCCCTGCCGTGCCTTGGACAGGTTCGACGAGCCATGCGAGCCTTACATTCACCTCTTGCTCCAGTGTATCATCTGTGGCAAGATATATGTAAATTACATGCATATGTAATTATCGACTCGGCTCGCCGAAGTTCGGGCGAAGAGGAGATTGTCATGCGATTGGTATCGAGGGTCGTCATCGCCGCACTCGTCTCCTGCGGCATAGCGGGACCGCTGCTCGCTCATGGTTGCTGCCACCATGACGATGAGCGCGGCTGCCCCGGCTGCGTCCATTGTGGAGCGTCAGGATGCCGGACCAGCCCTCTGGCGGGAGCCTCCACCCCGTCGGACTGGGCCGCCAGCCTGAAAACCATGGACGGCAAGGTCGTGGAAGTCCTCTACCTTCCGGGCGCGACACCGGACACCGCCATGGTCGACATACGGGTACAGGCGGGCGCCGTCGCCAGGCTGGTCCGTCTCGCGCCTTCCGGATTTCTCAGGCAGGGCGGTTTGCGCCTGCAGGAAGGCGATGCCGTTTCGATCAGCGCCTTCCCGGTCGCCGGTATGAATGGCGATGTCCTGGTGGCGGCCGAAGTCCGCGCAAAAGGAGTGAATCTGCGCCTGCGCGGACCGGCCGGTCAGCCTCTCTGGTAGGAAGGACTCCTGGCCGCGGAGAGCCGTGGTAGATTGGGAAAGGCTGGTGGGCTGGCAGCGGCGAATCGAGGCCCGAATGAGCGGGAGTAACTCAGTGGTAGAGTCACAGCCTTCCAAGCTGTTGGTCGCGGGTTCGATCCCCGTCTCCCGCTCCATATTTCAATAACCGTGCTCCACCTTAAACCAGCCACTGATTTTCCACGCCTCCCCGGACGCGCACCGCTGCCGCATTGGTAGAATCGGAGTCGCAATGCCGGCTCGGATCATTACGCTGTTCTTCGCGTTGCTGTCCAGCGCGCTCGCGGCCAACGTCACTCTGGCCCAGAACGGCAAGTCCGGATACGCGATCGTCATCGGGTCCGACGCTTCACCCTCCGAGCGCCATGCGGCCGAGGAACTCCAGACCTTCCTGGAACAGATTTCGGGCGCACACCTGCCGATCTCGACCGACGCGCGTCCCCGGATGATCCTGGTCGGCGACAGCGGACCGCTTCGCGCGCTCAGATTGAACATTCCGTTCCGGGACCTCGGGCCGGAGGGTTTTGTTCTGAGAACCGCGGGTCCCCACCTGGTCATCGCCGGCGGACAGTTGCGGGGCAGCATGTATGGCGTGTACACGTTCCTCGAAAGGCTCGGCTGCCGCTGGTTCGCGCCCGGAGTGAGCCGCATCCCAAGCATGCGCACGGTTGCCGTGCCGCCTCTCGACGAGACGCAGAAGCCCGCCTTCGAATATCGCGAGCCGTTCTTCAGCGAGGCGGCGGACCGGGATTGGGCGGCGCGCAACAAGGTCAACGGCGTCCTGATGAAGCTCGACGCCTCGACCGGCGGCAAGGTGCAGTACTATCCCTTTGTCCACTCGTTCAACACCCTGGTGCCTCCGGACAAGTATTTTCGCGAGCACCCGGAGTACTTTTCGTTGATCGACGGAAAGCGCCGGGCCGAACGCAGCCAGCTTTGCCTCACCAATCCCGACGTCCTTCGCGTGGGCGTCGAATCGGTGGAGCGTTGGATTGCCGAACATCCCGATGCCACGATCTTTTCCGTCTCGCAGAACGACTGGACCGGCTGGTGCGAGTGCGACAACTGCCGCCGCGTGGAACAGGAGGAGGGCGGGACCCACGCCGGACCGCTGCTGCGCTACGTCAACGCGCTGGCGGCAGAGATCGAAAAGAAGCACCCCGACAAGCTGATCGACACGCTGGCCTACTGGTATTCCGAGGACCCGCCGGCCAAAGTGCGCCCGCGAGCCAACGTACGGATCCGTTTGTGCCCGATCGGCGTATGCGAAGCACATCCATACGAGCAGTGCGCGTACAGCGCCTACTTCATGAAGAACCTGAATGCCTGGTCGAAGATCACCGACAAGCTCTACATCTGGCACTACAACACGAATTTCGCGCATTACCTGCTCCCGTTCCCCGATTTCGACGAGCTTGCGGCCGATATTCCGATGTACAGGGACCACGGCGTCGTGGGTCTCTTTATGGAGGGCTCCGTGACCGCGGGCGGCGGCGCGGAGAACGCGGAACTGCGCTCCTATGTAATGGCCAAACTGCTGTGGGACCCCAGGACGGACGTGAAGCGCGCCATCGACGAATTTCACCAGGCCTTCTACGGCCAGGCCGCGGCCCCGATGCTGCAATATTTCGAACTGATGCACCGCCAGGTCCGGCGGCCGCCCGCCGGGCTCGGGAGCCACATCTGGATTTACGACAGCCCGGGTGCACCTTACCTGAATGCAGAGTTTGTCGATAAGGCTGCGGAGCTGCTGCGCCAGGCGGAATCCGTGGCCGAGAACGATGCCGTTCGCGCCCGCGTGCGCAGGGCCCGTCTGTGGATCGACTACGTGCGGCTGACCCGCGAGAAGCGATTCCAGGTCGATGGACAGTGGTATCGCCCGGACGATCTGAACGGCCTCAAAGAGCGGTGGAGCGCCTTCGTGGCCAGGCTGGGCCAGTTCGGTATCACGAACCTCAGTGAGTCGAGCCCGCTCACTCGGGACGAACGCGACTTCAATGAGTTCATGCGCCCTTACGCCGCCGTGACCCTGGAGAACGAAAACCTGCGCGTTCACATGGTTCCCGAACTTGCCGGACGCGTGGTCCGGATCCTCGATAAACGCAGCGGCAGGGAGCTTCTTTACCAGCCGGATCCGAGCGCCAAGCAGTATCCGAATCTCGGAGGCCTGACGGTGGCGCCGTACTCCGATTACGTGGCGCGGTCGCCGTGGGCTGTGCGATGGACGCTGGCCCCCGGAGGGACGGCCACCGAAACCGCGCTCGATGGGAGTTGCGAGAACGGCCTCAAGATGCGGCGCAGGCTGTGGCTGGAAGGCTCGACTCTACGTACCCAGACGGTGTTGGAGAACACGGCCGCCGAGCCGATCGATGCACTGCTCGAGTCGCGATGGGAGGTCGATCCGGGGCCGCTCGATGCCGCGTCGCTCTCCTACCGGACGCAGGCTGGAGCCCGGATGGAAACGCCATTCATCCACCCGGAGCGGCAGCCGTCCGGCACGGAGTCCTACGCCGGCGCCGACCAGCCCAATGGAGAGTGGTCGATCGCGACGCGCGCGGGCGGACCGGTCACTGTCAATCGCTTCGCCAAAGAGCAGGTGGCGCGCTGCCTGCTGAACTGGACGGCGAAGGGGGAGAATCGCGTCGGGCTTACCGTGGCCTCCGAACGCCGTACTCTGAAGCGGAGCGAGACCCTCGTCCTCGAGGCCGATTACGGCGTCCGCTGAAGCGACCCCATCGAGAATCCGGCCGTCGTCCAGACCCATCGTATAATAGAAGATCCAGTGCAGGACTACATCCGGATCTGTGGTGCGCGGGTCCACAATCTGAAAGACATTTCGCTTTCCATTCCCCACAACCAGTTGACCGTGATCACCGGTGTCTCAGGGTCGGGGAAATCGTCGCTGGCGTTCGACACCATCTACGCCGAAGGCCAGCGCCGCTACGTTGAATCGCTCTCAGCCTACGCGCGCCAGTTTCTGGAGCGCATGGAGAAGCCAGAGGTCGATGAGATCGATGGCATCGCGCCCGCGGTGGCGATCCGGCAGAAGAATTCGACGCGCAATCCGCGCTCGACCGTCGCGACCTCCACAGAATGCTACGACTTCCTGCGCCTGCTCTACGCGCGCGTCGGCCAGACCTTCTGCCCGAATTGCGGAACGCGCGTCCGCAAGGACACCGTGGACGAAGTCGCCGACCGCGTGCTGGGGCAGCCGGAGGGATCGCGCTGGTACGCGCTGTTTCCGTGCGGCAAGCATGCGACCAACGAAGCGCTGCGCGACTACCTCTTCGACCTGCGCAAGAAGGGCTTCAACCGGCTCTTCCAGGAAGGACGCCTGTTCGAGTTCTCTACGCCGGAATCGCTGCTGGATATCGATTTCGCCAAGCCGCTGTTCGCCCTGGTGGACCGGCTCGCGATCGGCCCGAGACTGCACCAGCGCATCGTGGACACGATCGAGATCTGCTATCGCGAAGCTGGCGAAGTGATCTTTCAGAACGCGGCCACCGGCGAGCAACTGCGCTTCAACGAGCGCTTCCAGTGTAAGACCTGCGGCAAGGAGTTCAACCCGCCGGAGCCGATTCTTTTCAGCTTCAATTCGCCGTTCGGAGCCTGCCCGCGCTGCCAGGGCTTCGGGAACACGATCGATTTCGACATGAATCGCGTGATTCCGGATCCGTCGCTATCTATGGAAGAGGGCGCGATCGAGCCGTGGACCAAGCCCAAGTACCGCTCCTGGTACGGCAATTTCAAAAAGCACCGCACCAGCGTCCGGGTGCGGACGCCTTACTGCGACCTGACCGAAGGCGAGCGGGAAACAGTGGAGGAGTTCGTCCGCCGCTTCTTCGACTACCTGGAAAGCAAGAAGTACAAACTGCACGTGCGCGTCTTCCTCAGCCGTTATCGCGGATACGCGCTCTGCCCCGAGTGCCGCGGCGCGCGCCTGCGCAAGGAGGCGCTCTACGTGCGCGTGGGGAGCAAGAACCTGGCCGAGATCGTGCGCATGAATATCGCCGAGGCGCGCGACTTCTTCGACGGGCTCGAACTCAGCACTGAAGAAAGCGCGATCGCCGAGAAGGTGCTGGTGGAAATTCGCCAGCGGCTGAAATTTCTCAACGACGTGGGGCTGGAGTATCTCACGCTCGACCGGCTGGCCTCCACGCTTTCCGGCGGCGAGGCGCAGCGCATCCAACTCGCCACTTCGCTCGGCTCGCGGCTGGTGGGTGCGTGCTACGTGCTCGATGAACCGTCGATCGGCCTGCACAGCCGCGACACCGGACGCCTGATCCGCATCCTAGAAGAACTACGCGGGCTCGGCAACACCATCGTCGTGGTAGAACACGATCCCGACGTGATGCGCAGCGCGGACCACATCGTCGATCTCGGCCCCGGCGCGGGCGAGCACGGCGGGCGCATCGTGTACGAGGGCACGCTGCAAAAGCTGGTGCGGTCGGGCAACGGCTCGCTGACGGCGAAATACCTGCGCGGGGATCTCCGGGTTTCCGCGCCACGCGCACGCCGGCCGGTGGACCCGAAGAAGGTCATGCGCTTCCATGGCGCGCGCGTGCACAACCTGAAGAACATCGACGTGGAAGTGCCACTGGGGATGATGGTGGTGGTCACGGGCGTATCCGGCTCGGGGAAATCGACGCTGGTGCACGAGGTGATCTACCGGTCGCTGGAGGCCCTCCACAAATCGCGCGAGACGGACACCGAGTTGCCCCCGCCCACCGGGGAACCCGAGATGGACGGCGCGCCGGGGCCGCAGGTGATGTGCCGCAAGGTCGAGGGCGCCGAGCGCATCCTCACCACGGTGATGATCGATCAATCGCCGATCGGCCGCACGCCGCGCTCCAACCCGGTGACGTATATCAAAGCCTTCGATCTGATCCGCGGCCTCTTCGCCTCCACGCGCGAAGCCGAGAAACGGGGTTACACCGCCGGGCACTTCTCGTTCAACATTCCGGGCGGGCGCTGCGAGGTCTGCCAGGGTGACGGCACCGTGACAGTCGAAATGCAGTTCCTGGCCGACGTCGAGCTGATCTGCGACGAGTGCAAGGGGACGCGTTACAAGAGCGGCATTCTGGAAGTTCGCTACAACGGACTGAACATTCACGAGGTGCTGCAGCTTACCGTGCGTGAGGCCATGGAGTTCTTTCACGCAGCGCCCAAGCTGGTACATCGGCTGAAGGTGCTGGACGAGGTGGGGCTCGGCTACCTGCGGCTGGGCCAATCGGCAACCACGCTCTCGGGCGGCGAGGCGCAACGCGTCAAATTGGCCGCCCATCTGTCTTCCGCGAGTTGCGCGGGCACGCTGTTCATCTGCGACGAGCCGACCACCGGACTGCACTTCGACGACATTGCCAAGCTGTTGGCAGCCCTCGAAAGACTCATCGACAACGGTGGCAGCCTGATCGTGATCGAGCACAATCTGGAAGTGATCAAAGCGGCCGATTGGGTAATCGATCTGGGCCCCGAAGGCGGCGAGCGCGGCGGGCACATCGTGGCAGCGGGGCCGCCGGAAGCGATCGCGCGCGTGGCAGAATCGCACACGGGACGGTATTTGCGCGCGGATGTGGGACAGGCTTCAGCCTCTCCTCCGGCTTCTTAGCCGAATCGCCCCAGCCGGAACAAGCTCAGATCCCACTTGCTGCAACCGCCATCGAGCGCGAAGTCTGCCATGATCTCGCCCACGACGGGCGCGAACTTGAAACCGTGGCCCGAGCACGGCGACGCGATCGACACCTGCTGGAATTGTGAGTGTCGATCGAGGATGAAATGCTCGTCGGGCGCGAGGGTGAAAATGCAGGCCTTGAGCGCGAGAGTCGGGCCGTTCGCGTCGGGGAAGTAGCGCGCAATTCCCGCACGAAGCAGACGCTCATCTTCCGCGTCGAAGCCGCGATTCATCTGGTCCGGATGCTCCCGCTCCTCGCGGTGGTGGAAGCGGCCGAACTTGAAGCCGGGCACGGCATACACCGGGAACCCGTACAGCCGGCCCTCCTCGGCTTCCATGTTGAAGATGGGAAAGGCGCCCAAAGCAAAGTATTCGGGCCGCAGCGGCTGTGTCCAGATCAGAACCTGCCGCTCCGGCACGGCGATTCGCGCCAGCGCGGGCACGGCGTCGCCCACCCAGGCGCCGGCCGTGATGACGAGGCGATCCGCCCGGTAGTGGCCGCGCTCGGTGCGCACCACCACCCCGCGGCCTTCGGGTGCCCATTCGATGACCCGCTCGCAGGCGTGCACCTCCGCTCCCAAATCCTGGGCCGCGGCAACGTGCGCCAGGATGGCGCGCTCGCTGAGTACGAATCCGCCGTCCGCCTGGTAGACGGTCAATAGCTCGTCAGGGAGCCGGATTCCGGGATAGCGCCGCGCCACCTCGCGCGCGGTCAGGATCTCGTGCGGCAGATGGTGCTTCTCGCAGGAGAGCAGGCTCCCGGTGAAGATCTCGCCGTTCCGCGGGCCGATATCCAGGCCGCCGGTAATGAACAGGAGGCGCTCGCCCACGCGATTCTCCAGTTCGCGCCATAGCTCGTATGCGCGGCGTACCAGCGGAACGTACGACGGGTGCTCCGCATAGGCCAGCCGGATGATGCGATTCACGCCGTGCGACGAGCCCTGGTCATGGCCCAGGCTGAACCTTTCCAGCCCCAGCACCTTTCGCCCTCGCCGCGCGAGGTGATACACGGTGGCGCTGCCCATCCCGCCGATACCGAGGACGATTACTTCGTAGGTGTTCATTGCCGCAAGATGATCTTGCTGTAGTTGATGCCGCTCTTGATCTCGATGCGCTCGCTTGCATGAACCCCGTCTTTTTCGATCGCGACGGTATAGGTGCCGGGCGTCAGAGAGATCTGAGCGGGAGTGACCTCGGGAATTTGCCGGCCATCGATCGTGATAGAAGCGCCGCGCGGTTCGGAAGACAGCATGAGCGTTCCTCCGATCGCGCGCAGAAATACCGGCGGCATTTCCACCGGCCCGCTGCCGACGGTGATATCCCGCCGCTCGATCTGGAAGCCCGGCATGGTGATGGCTAACGTGTGCCGTCCCGGCGAGCACTGGAGCGTGCACGGAGTCTTGCATGCCCACGCGGGATTGCCGTCCAGCGTTGCAGTGGCGCCTCCTGGACTGCTCACCACCATCACTTCCTGAGGCGGACCCGGGCGCCGCACCTGCGCCGGAGGGCTGTCCTTCGAAGCGGTCGATCGCAGCGCGGGCGCGGTCTCCTCGGGTTTGGCCGGCTCTTCGATCGCTCTCTTGGGAGTCTCCTCTGCTGGCTTGGTTTCCACCGGCGGCGGCGCAGAAGGCGGCACTTCCGCGCGAACGGGCGGCGCGGCTGGACCGACTGGGCTGGGTTTTGCGTCGCCAGCCGGCGTCGCTGCCGGCTGCTGCGCCGGCACTTCCGGCGGCGGCTGTTGTTGCGCCTGCGACTGATCACCCGCCGGTTGGGGATTCGATTTCGCCCCGGGCACAAGCCAGGGCGCCGCCTGCCAGCCGATGCCGGCAAGCATCCCTGCTACGAACAGCACCGCAATCAGGAAGGGCACGAATCCTTTTTTCTTGTGGGTGGCTGTAGCGGTCGTTTCGGAGCGGCGCGGACTGCGCGCCGGCGGCAGTCTCGTCTGCATTCCGGGTGCGGCCGCGTCGGCCACCGTGGGTTCGTTGAGCAGACCGCCCCGCGGCATCAGCTTCCACCCCTTGGTGGCCGCGCATGCCTTCTCCAGCGACTCCATGAATTCCTGGCAGGTGCGAAAACGTCCGTCGGCGTGTTTGGAAAGCCCTTTGCGCAGCACGCCCTCGATCGCAGCGCTCAGAGTGCAGTTCAGCCTGTGCGGCAGCGACGCCTCTTCGGCCACGATCTTATACACCACCGTCGTGAGATGTTCGCCAGTGAAAGGCTTCTCGCCGGTCATCAGTTCGTAGGCGATCACGGCCAGAGAAAACTGATCGCTGCGGCCATCCACCGTTTGCCCCTGCACCTGTTCGGGGGACATGTAATGCGGCGTGCCGACGATCGCCCCGGTCACCGTAAGATGCTCGCTGGTGTTGATCTTGGCGATGCCGAAATCAGTGATTTTGGTGGTGCCGTCCTTGGCGATCATGATGTTCGCCGGCTTGATGTCGCGGTGCACGATGCCCCTGGAATGCGCGTAATCGAGCGCCACTGAGGTCTGTCCCAGAATGCTGAACATGTGCTCCGGAGACATGACACCGGGCTCGTTCATCACGTGGTCCAGAGTGGGGCCGTCGACATATTCCATGGCAATGTACGCCAGGTCTCCCTGCTGCTCGACGTCATAGATGGTCACAATCCCCGGGTGGGAGAGCATGCCGGCCGAGCGCGCCTCGCGGAAGAGGCGTTCGCGCATGCGCTCCACTTCCTCGGGCTTCCGTCCCTGACCCAACTGAATGGTCTTGATCGCGACCGGGCGGCCGATATTGGGATCGATGGCGTGATACACGACACCCATTGCGCCACGCCCCAGTTCCCGCACGATTTTGTATCGCCCGATGCGATCCATGAAGGCTATAGCCCAAGGATAGCCCGAAAGCGCCTGGTGGGGCGGACGATCGTTGTTTGTCGTCCGCCCTGCTGCGGAGCAGCACGCATGGTGAGCATGTCCGCCCAAGGGATGCCTCGTCCCAGAGACGGACACAAGTGGCTGTAGACTATCATTCGCTGTCATGGGCTTGCCGACGGGCAGCGGATTGCATCATTTTTGACCCATGGGCCGCCTGCTCCACGACCTCCGTTACGGACTGCGAACCCTGGCTCGCAGTCCCGGCTTCACCCTGGTGGCGGTACTCACCACCGGGATCGGCATCGGCGCCAACACCACCATCTTCAGTTGGATGCGCTCGATGCTGCTCAATCCCCTGCCAAGCGCAGCGGAGCCCGGCCGCATAGTGGCCATCGAGAACCTGGCGTCCAACGGCGATCCGCTCACCACCTCCTACCTCGACTTCACCGATTTTCGTGACTACCTGCGATCCGTCCGATACGTCACAGCACGTTCCGCGAATGTCTTCTCGGTGGGAGATGCGCCGCGCACCGAACGGGTCTTCGGCGAAATGGTATCCGGCAATTTCTTCGACATGCTTGGCGTGAAACCGGAGGCGGGGCGATTCTTCGAAGGAGCGGAGCGCGACGACGCGCAGAACGCGCACCCGGTGGTGGTCATCAGCCACACCTACTGGAAGACACGCTACCGCTCGGATCCCTCGGCGCTTGGGGCGATTCTGCGTATCGACCGCACGCCTCTCACTATCATCGGAGTCGCGCCGGAGGGTTTTCACGGCACACGGTCCGGTCTGGATTACGAGATCTGGATGCCGCTCACCATGTACGGCCAGTTGACCCACACGGGCGATTGGATGCTGCGCGACCGGAACACGCGCAACTTCGTTTTGTTCGCGCGGCTGGCTCCGGGCGTGCGAATCGAGCGCGCCCGGTCCGAGGTTCAGGCGCTTGCGAACCGGATGGCGGTGGCCGACGCGGACACCAACCGCGGCATCGGCGCCACGGTACTGCCCCTGTGGCAGTCGCACTTCGGGACACAGGCGATCCTGCTCACGCCGATCAGCATCCTGATGGCGGCCAGCGGTGTAGTGTTGCTGATAGTCTGTGCGAATCTTGCCAATCTCCTGTTGGCCCGAGGCACCGGGCGGCTGAAGGAGTTCAGCATCCGGATGGCGCTGGGCGCCCGGCCGGCGAGGCTGGCCGCGCAGCTCTTCACCGAGATGCTGCTGCTGGCGGCTGCCGGCTCGGCGTGCGGGCTGCTGGTGGCGAGTTGGCTCGGCGGAGCGCTGAACTGGCTGCTTCCTGGTGTGGCCCGGCCGACGCTGCTGCAACCGCCGCTGGATAGCCAGGTATTTCTGTTCGCCGCCGCCCTGGCACTGGCGGTCACGCTGCTTGCCGGGATGGCGCCGATGGCGCACGCCATGCGCTCCGACGTGAACGAGATCGTGAAACAAGGCGGCCGCGGCCCGGCTTCGGGTGGTTCCCATTCGCAGCGTTTGCGCGGGCTGCTGGTGACGTCAGAGGTAGCGCTGGCAGCCGTGGCGCTGATCGGCGCCGGATTGGCTTTGCAGAGTTTCCAAACCGCCCGCGGAATCGATCCCGGCTTCTCGCCGGAGGGTGTGGTCCTGGCGCAATTCGATTTTTCCACCGCCGGGTACAACGCCCGGCAGACGGACGCGTTTTGCCGCCGGCTCCGGGAACGCCTGGAGCAGCAATCGGGAGTGACCGCGGTCGCCTACGACGATACTGCGCCGCTGGGATTCAACTACGGAAACTGGGAAGGTCTGGAGGTGGAAGGGTACGTTCCGGGGCCGAACGAGAATATGAAAATCTACCGCGACCTGGTGTCGCCCGGTTTCTTCCGCTCGATGAAGATTCCGCTTGTGGAAGGACGCGACTTCGACCTGAGTGACGATGCGCAGTCGCAACGGGTAGTTATCGTCAACCAGGAGTTCGTGCGGCGGTTCCTGGGCGGCCGGATCGCGATCGGCCGCAGGTTGCGCGGATGGGGCGAATGGTTCACGATTGTCGGCGTGGTCAGGGACGCCAAGTATCATCGGGTGACGGAGAGCCCTCAGCCGTATTTCTACGCGCCGATCCGGCAGATCTTCCGGCCGGAGTACGGGTTGACGTTCCAAGTGCGGACTTCGGGAGCGTTGAACGATGCGATTACCGCCGTGCGCCGCCAAGCGGCGGCCATCGATCCGGCCCTCACCGTGTTCGATGCGGAGCCCATGACGGAGTACATTGCGGGATCGCTGTTCGGCGCCAAGGTGGCGGCGAGCCTGTTGAGCGTGCTTAGCGGATTGGGACTGCTGCTCGCGGCCCTCGGGCTGTACAGCGTGATGGCTTACTCGGTGGCGCAGCGCACTGGCGAGATCGGGATTCGGGTGGCGCTGGGCGCCCAGCGAGGAGACATCATGGGCCTGGTGATCCGGCAGGGCATGGCATTCGCCCTGACAGGGCTGGCGACCGGATCGCTGGTTGCCGGTGCACTGGCACGGGCGGCATCGGCGGTGTTCCCCGAGGTGAGCCCGTCGAGCCCGCTTGTATTCGCTCTGGCTGCCGCTTTCAGTCTGCTGACCACGATGACGGCCGCGGCTATTCCCGCGTGGCGCGCCCTCCGCATGAACCCAGTGGCGGCGCTCCGCTTGCAGTGACCTCTCAGGTCTCCAGATGGGTCTGGAAAAACCCGGGCCCAGAGGTCCATTCGTCAGACAAATTCACTTATGCGGCCAACCTGAGCCTATTTTTCAGGTAGGGCACTGGAGACGGCCTTGTGGAAGGCCGATCGGACGCGAACCAACCGGCGTAACAGGAGTGGAAGAAGCTTGTCGGTGCCGGGGGGATTCTGCTGCCGATACAGATCCAGTACGCGCATGGCGGCGGACAATCGCCCAACGAGAGCGGCGGAGTCGATGGAGTCGGGATCCGTCCCCAGCAGCGGAGCTGGAACGGGAATCAGGTGGCGGGGGCGTGTCTGTGCCAGATAGAACTCGCACTGCAGATCTTTCTGGGTGATTTCGACATGGCGCAGGGTCATGTTGGCCGTACGATGGCCAAGCAGTTTCATCAGAGCCGGTAGGCTGACATCGGCGCGCAGCATGGATGTGGCATAGGTATGGCGGCTATCCCGGATGCGGCATAGTGCAGAGCATTTTTAGCCCGGCGGCGCGGCCGTGGAAGCCCGAAAGAAGAGTAAAAACGTTGAGGGCCGCGCCGGTGGGCTAAAAATGGGTTGGACTAAACCGCTGCACGACGCCCGCCCCTATGGGTATTGAATGGTTGACAGAGTCCTGCACGAAGCCAAGGAGCCACGCGGAGGAGTGTTGTCCTGCGGTCTTGCGGGTGAGAGTGGGAAAGCGAGGCATTGAAAAGGAGGACGGCCAAAGGGAATTGAGCTTGGAGCATGACCTCCGGGACATCGTGGGACGCAGATCTGCTGGTGAGTTGACCAGCCTGGACTGGCCCGGGTCGTTGATCTTTGTGGAATTGACATTGTTGCTCATGAGGTGTCCTGGATGGCCGGGGATCGGTGTGCGGCCAATGTCTCAATTCTGAACATGCGGCCCCGGTGACAGACCGGGCACTCGCGCAACGAGACCCCGGTGAGTTCTTCATGCCGGTCTCGGTAGTCTTCGGGCGGTTCCGGTGACGCCAGTGGAGGCTGCATTCCCAGCAGCTGGCGGCATCGGGTTAGTTTCTGTTGACGGTAGCGATTGCCGAGGAAGCCGTAGTAGCGAATGCGCTGGAAGCCGTCCGGTAAGACATGGAGGAGAAATCGGCGGATGAACTCCTCGGCAGAAAGCGTCATGGTTTTCTGCTGGCCCTGGCTGCGGTAGTCCTTGTATCGGAAGCGGACTTGGCCGGCCTGGATGTCCAGCAGACGGTTGTTCGAGATCGCGACCCGATGCGTATAGCGGCCGACGTAATCCAACACCTGTTCGGGCCCAGCGAAGGGCGGCTTGGCATAGACCACCCATTCCGCCTTCCGCAACGGGGCCAAGTAGCGAGTGAACTCGCCGCGATTGCGGAGTCTCTCCAAAGTGGAGAAGAATTGCAGCTTGCCGGAGTTGAAGGCGCTCTGGAGATGCTCCAGTAACAGACGACGGAACAGGCGCGACAACACGCGTACGGGTAAAAAGAACTGCGGCTTGCAGGAGATCCAGCGGGTGCCGTCGGGCGACAG
>DATJYW010000322.1:0-10459 GCA_035499435.1 Candidatus Acidiferrales bacterium
GGGGCGCTGGACTCGACCAGCCCCGGTGTCCGGGCCGACCGCTCCAGGCAAATCACTCTCATGATTCACCTCGGACCTCCGGCGCGGCGGCGGCGTCCGCTCATCAGATAGACATTGGCCCTGAGATCAAGCAGTGGATCGCCGGAAGGTTCAATGCCTTCGACTCGCGGAATCGGATCGAAAATGATGTGTCGCTGCGCGGCCTCGTTGTCCGGCAGCACGTTGGTCAGTTCGATCGTGCCGAACGGAACTTCGCGCCGATCCTTGGGCCAGCGCACCGTCGAGTCATCGACGATGTCGCCGGCCGCCGCGATCTGGACGGCGATGCGCATCCTACCCGGGGCCAGCGCGAGCCTTTCCCTGACCTCGTCGAAAAGAAAGTCGGGCGTCCGTTTCGCTGCGGTGGCCTCGTCCAGGTATTCGTTGGCGCCTTCCGGCCGGATACGGTACCGCCCATACTGGCTGGCCCCGTCGGCGTTGATAAACTGGTGGGCGTTCACAGAGTAAAACGATTCCCTGAAGAAACTGCCTGGAATCGGCTTCGGCGCCTGGACGAATTCCAGCGCCGCGGGATGCGCCGCCAGGAATCTCTCGATCGGCTTGGGACTCGCCGCTTCCCGTCCGCTGGCACGGATGGCGCGAAGAAGCTCTACGAATTCCTCTGCGGTCCGCACCGGAAAACCATCCACCGAGTGACCGATGATGTCGGTGTGAACGTGTTCCTCCAGATGAAACCGTATCGCCATGCCGCGTGGGCTCGCGTTCGCGTCGTAATCGGGAATGTTCGGCAGCCCCGTGGCATCGGAGAACCGCACCGTCACCGGCGTGGAGCTTCGCCGGATGTGCGGCGCGCGCGTTAACGACGGCGCCTCGGGCGACGGAACAAACCTGCCCGCCAGAAGAATCCCCTTGGCGTGAGCCGGGCGATACCCGGGCTGCGGTCCGTTGAGGTCGTCAAACGCGCTGAGTACGTCATCGATAATAGTGCTCTTCCGATCGGTCTTGGCTGGTGTCATAAGCTAAGTATGCGGTATTGGCGGGCACTAGGTCATCACGCCACTGAGGACTCTTCGGCTACCACGTTCGGGGTACCTGAGCTCGCATGTTCGCGCCTGGACCTATGCCTCGTCGCGCCCACCACGCGCACATTGATACGAAGCGTGTGCGAGCTTCCCAATCGTTCGGATTCCTGGTCAGCACAGAATACCGGATTGTGAACCGGGTGCCGGCATTTCGGCGCTTGCCCAAATCCGGTCGATCCCTTTCGGCGGCGACTCCGGGGCATTGGCCGTTTCCGACAGATTTTTCAGCGACATCGGAGTCGCCACCGTGTGGCGTGCAACGTGCGCTTCCAGCCCCGTCCGGTGACGCTCATTCCGCAATCGCGGAATCCGCTAAACCCGGGCGAGGGGGATGCGTATGCGTGTCACAGTACCGATCACTGTGCGGCCGGACGCAAGACCAGTTAAGCCGATTCCAGCCGCGTTGTCCTTCTGGCTGCTTCCAGTCGCCGCCGTTTCCATCGCGGCAACGGGCTGCAGCCGCTCCAGCAGTGCCGCGGCTCCGCCGGCGCTGCTCGAAGTTCAAGTCGCGAAAGTCCAACAGAAAGACGTCCCGGTGTTAAAGGAGTGGATTGGCACCCTCGACGGGTTCGTCAACGCCGACATCAAAGCCGAGGTCTCCGGCTATCTCGTGAAGCAGGCCTACACCGAAGGCAGCTTCGTCAAAGAGGGCCAGTTGCTTTTCCAGATCGATTCGCGCCCCTTCCAGGCGTCGGTCGATCAGGCGCTCGGCAAGCTGGCACAATCCGAAGGCCAGTTGGAGGAGGCCCGCGCCCAGTTGGCCCAGGCCGAGGCCCAGGTCGCCGTCGCCGAAGCCAATCAGCGCCGCACCCAGCTCGACCAGGACCGCTACACCCCGCTCGCCCAGCAGCAGGCCATCACCCAGCAGGACCTGGATAACGCGACGCAGAACAATATGGCTGCCAAGGCGCAGCTCCAGGCCGCGCGAGCCGCGGTCGAGACCGCCAAGGCACAGATCACCACCGGGCTGGCCGCCGTCGAGTCCGACAAGGCGGCTGTCGAGACCGCACACATCAATCTCGGATTCACCCGCGTCACTTCTCCCATCGACGGCATCCCCGGAATCGCCCAGTTGCAGGTCGGGGCGCTCGTGAGCCCGGCGAGCGGAGCAATCACAACCGTCTCCACGGTCGATCCCATCAAGGTCTACTTCACCGTCAGCGAGCAGGAATACCTCGACTACGCGCGGCGCTTTCCCACGGTGCAGAAACGCCAGGCCAACAACCAGACTCTCGAGCTGGAGCTGATTCTCGCCGACGGGACCACCTATCCGCGCAAAGGCAAGTTCTATTTCGCCGACCGCCAGGTCGATGTCCGCACCGGGGCGCTGCGCCTCGCAGGATTGTTTCCGAACCCCGACAGTACCCTGCGTCCCGGCCAGTACGGCAGAGTGCGGATCGCCACCGACACCCGGAGGGGCGCTCTGCTGGTTCCGCAAGAGGCGGTCATGGACCTTCAGGGCACGCGCCAGGTCGCCGTGCTCGATAGCGCCAACAAAGTGCACATCAGGCCGGTACAGGTCGGCGAGACGGTGGGCCACGACTGGATCATCTCCGACGGTGTGAATCCAGGCGATCGCGTTGTGGTCGAGGGCCTGCAAAAAGTCCGCACCGGAATGCAGGTCGTCCCGAAACCATCCGAGGCGAGGTGACCGGCGATGTCTAAATTCTTCATCAATCGTCCCATCGTCGCGATGGTCATCGCCATCTTCACCGTGATCGTGGGCGCCGTGGCCGTGGTGGGCCTGCCGGTGGCGCAGCTTCCGCAGATCGCGCCTCCCGAGGTGCAGGTCACCGCGACCTATGTGGGCGCCGACGCGCAGACCATCGAGCAATCCGTCGCCACGCCCATCGAGCAGCAGATGAGCGGCGTGGACAACATGAACTACATGTATTCGCTGAACGCCACGGCGAACGGCCAGATGCGGCTGATCGTCGATTTCGACGTCGCCACGGACCCGAATACCGATCTCATCCTGGCGCAGAGCCGGGAGACGCAAGCCGCGTCCCAGCTTCCCGTGGACGTCACCAACTACGGCGTCACCGTGCAGAAATCGGTGCTGGCCCCGCTCATGCTGGTCGCGCTCTATTCGCCGAAGGGCAGCCACGATGCCAGGTTCCTGGCCAACTACGCCTACATCAACCTGTACGATCCGTTGACCCGCGTGCGGGGAGTGGGCACCGTCCAGGTTTTCGGCTCCGGCCAGTACGCGATGCGCCTGTGGGTGAAGCCGGACCAACTGGCAAAGCTCCAGATTACAGTGCCGGAAATCGTCTCCGCGATCCAGACGCAGAATACCGTGAATCCCGCCGGGCAAGTCGGCAGCGAGCCGATTCCCAAAGGCCAGCCGTTCACGTACTCCGTGCGCGCTCAGGGCCGCCTGACCTCGCCGGAGGAGTTCGAGCAGATCGTGGTTCGCGAGACGCCCGAAAGCGGCATCGTCCGCGTCCGCGACGTGGCGCGTGTCGAGCTGGGATCTCAGGACTACAGTATCGCCGGACACCTCGACGGGCAACCCAGCGCCGTTATCGCCGTCTACCAGTTGCCCGGCTCGAACGCCGTGGACACCGCGGCAGGCGTAAAAAGGCTGTTCGACGAAGCAAAAACTCGTTTCCCCGACGACATTGACTACACCATCCCCGTGGATACCACGCGCGCCGTGAACGAGGGCATCAAGGAGATCGTCGTTACGCTGCTGATTGCCATCGGGCTCGTAGTCGCTGTAGTCTACCTGTTCCTGCAAAGTTGGCGCTCGACCCTGATTCCGCTGCTCGCTGTGCCGGTATCGCTGATCGGCACCTTTGTCTTCTTTCCCATGTTCGGTTTCAGCATCAATACGCTCTCGCTGTTCGGACTGGTGTTGGCCATCGGTCTCGTGGTGGACGACGCCATCGTCGTGGTCGAAGCCGTGGAACGCCACATCGAAGATGGGCTCTCACCCAAAGATGCGGCGTTCAAAGCCATGGAGGAAATCTCGGGCCCGGTTGTCGGAATCGCGCTCGTGCTCTCCGCCGTGTTCGTGCCCACCGCCTTCATCCCCGGAATCACCGGCCGGCTGTATCAGCAGTTCGCGGTGACCATCGCGATCTCCGTCGTGCTCTCCGCCTTCAACGCCCTTTCGCTCAGCCCTGCCTTGGCCGCGCTGCTTTTGAGGCCGCGCACAGAGAGTCACGGGCTGCTTGCCAGGTTCTTCGCGTGGTTCAACCGCGTCTTCGGCAGCGCCACCAACGGCTACGTGCGGATCTCCGGCGCGCTTCTGCGCAAGAGTGGAGTCGCGCTGGCCCTGCTGGCGGCGTTCGGAGTGGCGGGCCTCTGGATCGGTGGCAAAGTTCCGACCAGCTTCGTCCCCGATGAGGACCAGGGTTACTTCTATCTCAACTTGCAGCTTCCCAACTCCGCTTCGCTGGAGCGCACCGACCAGGTGATGGCCAAAGTGCAGAAGATCACAGCCTCCATCCCCGGCATTGAACACTTCACCTCCGTCACTGGTTTCAGCCTGCTGAGCCTGGTGCGAACCAGCTATAACGGCTTCGGCTTCGTCAGCATGAAGGACTGGGGCGACCGCAAGACCAACGCCGAGCAGTTTCAGGCCATCAAGGCGCGGTTGAATGCGGAGCTGAGCAAGCTGCCGGAAGCCGTAGCCTTCGGATTCTCGCCGCCCGCGATTCCGGGAGTCGGCACCTCCGGCGGTTTCACGTTCATTCTGGAAGACCGGTCGGGCAGCGACGTGAAGTTCCTCGCCGACAATCTGAACAAATTCACGGCCGCCGCGCGCAAAAGGCCCGAGATCGGCAGTCTGACCACCACATTCCTGTCGAGCGTGCCGCAACAGTTTGTGAAGGTCGATCGCGACAAAGTCATTAAGCAGGGAGTCGCCATCAACGACGTCTATCGCACCATCCAGGCCTTCATGGGCGGCCTGTTCATCAACTACTTCAATCGGTTTGGCCGGCAATGGCAGGTCTATATCGAAGCCGAAGGCGAATATCGCACCAGGCCGGAAAACGTGGGTCAGTTCTATGTGCGCAACGCGGCCGGCGAGATGGTGCCGCTCTCCGCGCTCACCCGGTTCGAATCCGGCACGGGGCCGGAATTCATCATGCGCTTCAACGAATACCGCTCGGCGCAGTTGAACGGCAGCGCCGCGCCCGGCTTCAGCTCGAACCAGGCGATGAAGGCGCTCGAGGAGACATTCGCGCAAACCATGCCCGCGCAAATGGGCTATGACTACTCGGGCATATCCTACCAGGAAAAGAAAGCCCAGCAAGGCGTGTCGCCGGGCGTCATTTTCGGGTTCTCGCTGTTATTCGTCTTCCTGATTCTGGCGGCGCTCTACGAAAGCTGGAGCCTGCCTTTCAGCGTGCTCCTCAGCACGCCGGTTGCGGTCTTCGGAGCGTTCGCGTTCCTGTGGCTCCGGCGCACCGTCGTGGGCCTGATCGCGCCCCCGTATATGGTCCAGATCGAAAGCGACGTGTACTCGCAGATCGGCCTCGTGATGCTCATCGGTCTGGCCGCCAAGAATGCCATCCTGATCGTCGAATTCGCCAAGGACGAATTCGAAAAAGGACGGCCGCTGGCCGAGGCCGCGATGGAAGGCGCACGCCTCCGGCTGCGGCCCATCCTGATGACGTCGTTCGCATTCATCCTGGGATGCGTGCCGCTGTGGACGGCCAGCGGCGCCGGGGCCGTTGCCCGGCAAATCATGGGCACCACCGTGATCGGCGGAATGGCCGCTGCCAGCGGCATTGGAATCTTCCTGGTGCCCGCCATTTTCTACCTGGTCGAACGGCTCTCCGGAGCGTCGGTGCGTCCCGTCGCATCCATGCTTCCGCCAGAACCTCTGCCGGGGGAGGGAGACTGATCATGCGCGGACGCACACTGGTGTTGTTCATCGCGGGCTTTGCGGCGGGTTGCGCCGTCGGTCCGAACTACCAACGCCCGGCGGCTGCCGTTCCGCAGAGTTTCCGCGCGCCCCAACCGCTGCCGCCCTCGCAGGCCGCTTCCTTCGCCGATCTCAAGTGGTTCGAGGTCTTCAAGGACGAGCGCCTGCAAGACCTGATTCGCACCTCCTTGGAGCGCAACTACGACCTGCGCGATGCGGTCGCGCGCGTCCAGGAGGCCCGGGCGAGCCTCGGAGTCACTCGCTCCAATCAGTTCCCCAATGTCGGCGCCGGCGCCGCGGTCGAGTTCAACCGCCTCTCGCGCGATGGAGCCACCCCCATCCCCGAGCAGCTCCTGCCATCGCAGAATCGCACCTTCGGAACCGCCGCTCTCGAATTGCTTTCCTTCGAAATCGATATCTGGGGCAGGCTGCGGCGCGCCACCGAGGCGGCGCGCGCCAATCTCTTGAGCGCGGAGGAGAATCGCAAGGCCGTGGTTACCACGCTCGTCAGCGACGTGGCCACCGCTTATCTGACTCTGCGCGAGCTCGATTACACCCTCGACATCTCCCGCCACACCCTGCTCACGCGCGAAGAGTCCCTCTCCCTGACCAGGTCCCGGCAAATCGGCGGAGTCTCCACACTGCTCGACCTGCGACAGGCCGAGCAACTGGTCTACACCGCCGCCCAGACCATCCCCGGCATCCAGCAGGAGATCGAGCAAAAAGAGAATCAGATCACCCTGCTGCTGGGTGAGAACCCCGGCGGCGTCCTGCGCGGGCGAACCCTCACCGAGCAGGAACTTCCGCCGGTTCCAGCCGGCCTGCCGTCGGCCTTACTCGAACGCCGCCCCGACATCCGTGCCGCCGAGCAGGATCTGATCGCCGCCAATGCCGAAATCGGCGTCGCGCGAGCCGCCTACTTCCCGCAATTGAGCCTCAGCGGCGCTCTCGGCGGAGCCAGCACCCAGCTCACCAGCCTGTTCAGCCCCGCGCACAGCATCTGGAACCTGACGCCGCAGGTTACCCAGCCGATCTTCACGGCAGGACGCATCAAGTCCAACGTGCAGCTCGCCCAGGCCGAACGCGAACGCGCGCTGATTCGCTACGAGAAGACCATCCAAACCGCTTTTACCGAGGTCTCCGACGCTCTGATCGCGCATCAGCGCGTTCGCGAAAGCCGCGAAAAACAGGAGTCGCTCGTGATCGCTCTCCAGGACCGGACGCGGCTCGCCTACATCCGCTATCGCGGCGGCGTGGACACGCAGCTCAACGCACTGGACGCCGATCGCGATCTGTTTCAGGCGCAACTGGACCTGGCGCAGATCAGGCTCAACGAGCTCCTCACCGTGGTGCAGCTCTACAAGGCGTTGGGCGGAGGATGGCAATCATGAGTGAAAACGTCGCAACCCTAAACTCTGAAACCATGCCGCGGGAGACGTTCGCGGCGCTGCTGGCGCCCTACCTCCATTCGATCCGGCGTCTGGTGCAGACACGGATGCGCGGCTCCGACCAGGCGGATGACGTGGTTCAGCAGACCCTCCTCCGCGCCTACCTCCGCCGCGATCAGTTGCGTGCTCCCTCCAAGTTCCGGAACTGGCTCTGGTCGATCGCCATCAACGAAATCCGCATGCTGCAACGCGCCGCGCGCCCTTGCGTCTCCATTGACGAGTCTCCGGCCTTCGAATTGACGGACCGCGCCCCCACGCCGGTGGCATTATGCGAACAGTCGGAGCGCGTCAGGCATCTGCAAGCCGGCATGGCGCGTCTCAACCGGCGGGATCGTACCGCCATACGGCTGGTCGATCTCAACGAGCTGACCGTCGCCGAAGCCGCCAGGACCCTGGACATCTCGCAGGCAGCCTTCAAGTCCACACACTTTCGGGCGCGAAAGCGCCTCGGACACGCTCTCAGAAAAATCGCTTAGCGCCACCAAACCCAACTACGGAAAGGACCAGATACCTGGCAACAGATGTTACCCCTCCTCGTGAACAATACCCGGAATTAGGGCCTCGGCTCGATGTCACACTCCACGATCTGCTGCGCGTCCCGGAAGCCCGCGCTCGCAGCCGCCGCCGGTCGAGCCCTTGAGCCTGCCCGCTCCCGTGTTCCCGCAGCACCCCGAATTGCTCGGTGACGACCCGATGCCCCTGGATGCGCACGGAGCACCCGGCAATCCCTATGTGCGCCGCTGGAGGGCCCCGCACGTCCTGCGGGCCATGCGCGGGTGGCTGTTCCCTTACATCAAATCGCGCGTGCTGCCCGGCGATTTCAATCCGATCATCGCCTACCTCTTCACCGAGTGGAAGTGCAACCTGGATTGCCACTACTGCTGGGCTTTCGACAATCGCGTCAAGGGAATGACCGAAGCCGTTGCCCGCCGGTCCATTGACTGGCTGCATTCCACCACCTGCCGCGTGCTCGCCCTGATGGGCGGCGAACCGCTTCTGCGGCCCGATTTCGCCCACAAGGTCGTCTACTACGCCGCGCGCAAAGGATTCTGGGTTTATGTGCCGACCAACGCGCGGCTGCTGCGCCCCGAGGTCACCGATCGCCTCGCCGACGCCGGGGTCGCCACGTTCAACTTCGCCGTCGACGTGGTGGACGAAAAGCCGGGCCTGCCCAAGGCCCTGGCGCCGATCCGCCGCTACTTCGAATATCTCGTGAGTAAGCAATACCGCTACGGCTACACGGTCTTCTTCAACATCAAGATCTGCCGCACCAACATGGATGATGTCCGGCAGTTGACGGAAATCGCGCACGAATACGGCATCGCCACCGACTACCACATCAATGAATCGCCGATGATCGACCAGCCTCATTTCCAGCACCTCAATGAGAACAGCACATACATCACGCGCGAAGATTGGCCGCGGGTCGACGAGCCGGTCGACTGGCTGATCGAAAAAAATCGCGCGGGCTACAAAATGGTGAACTCGGTGAAGCGGCTGAACGGCATGCGCCAATTCCTGCGCGGAAATCTCGAGCCCTGGAACTGCCGCGCCGGCCAGAACTCTCTGATCATCCGCGTCGATGGATCGCTTGCCCCGTGCTTCCCGCTCTATTCGGCGACCTACGACTGGGGAACCATCGGCAACCATCGATTCGAAGTCGCTCAGCTCAACGAAATGAAGCACGATTGCCAGGCGCACTGCTTCTCGACTCTCAACCACAACCTCGGTTACTGCTACGACGATGCCCGCGTGATCCGGTGGGTGCTCAAACAAGCTGCCCGCGGATTCCAGAGCGTCAGCGGGAGCTTCGATTAAAGACGGGCCGGGCGCTCGGCAAGCTCAGAGCAACAGCGACTCGATCCTGTGCGCCCGGACCTTATCGTCGTCCCCGGACCATTCGAAGATCGTAAACCTGCCGTCCTGCGAGGCGACCAGGGCGACGCCGTCCCGCTGATCGTGGACGAACTGCGCCGCGGCGGAATGCCGCGTGCCGCCAAGCGGCTGCGGATGGACCACCACCGGCGCCGCTCCCTCGATCGGCTCGGTTAGCAGCACCTCCTCGATGCGCGGCCACCCGCGCCGCCTCGCAATCCTGGCGCCGAAGCCCAGCATCTCATACCGGCTGTTGAGCACGACTGCACCGTCCAGACCGTCAGGCCGGAGACAGAATCCACAGCACCGCAACGTTGGCGAACTTGCGCGATTCTTCGCCTCGATAGTGAACCGGAGCCGCCTCGCAATCCAATCGGCCGCTGTGGCGGGCACTTCAGCCGCCGGCTCGGGAGCGCCCAATAGCCCACTGCCAGGCGTGCCCTAACTGCGGCGCGCGGGAGGAATGATGATCTCTCGGAGTCCGAAGAGCCGGGCATCCACCGAAAATGTCCCCGGACCGAGTAATGCCAGGGCTGTCGCTACAATTGCCACGAACGCTGTCGAGACTCTGGATGGAAACAGACTCGAGGCGGCCGCGGGGATGGCCGAAGTCCAGACTCCCGCTGCCGTCACGCCAACGAACACGGCGGCTACTGTGGTCATCACCCCGGCCAGCAGCGCAATTGCGATATCGGCTTAACGTGTTTCCCATCGAGGTGCCGTCTCTCCGTGAACGGAAAGACGACATTTTCATGCTGGTTCAGTACTTCGTGCAACGCTACGCTGCCAGAATGGCCAAGAATATCAGCTCGATCGATAAGAAGACACTTGACGTGTTGCTGTCCTACGAATGGCCAGGCAACATTCGCGAGCTGCAGAACGTTATCGAGCGATCCGTAATTCTGAGTTCAGGTCACTGCTGTCCAAGACGAGGCAAACCTGTAGCGTGGCCTGCTGAAAACACGTGTCTTGGAGGAGCGCCAGTGGGCTATTGGGGTGGAGGTCTCCGGTTTGAATTGTCGCGGCCTGTCCAAGTCATACCAGAGCCAGGGTGAGTTGTTCGCCAGCCGGGATCAGCGGTGGAGTGCCTCTGGGGTTATCCAGCCACTGAGTCAATTCGCGATAGGTAAACAGGTTCAGCCGCAGCATCGACGCCAGATTGGACAGAGACC
>DATJYW010000323.1:0-3843 GCA_035499435.1 Candidatus Acidiferrales bacterium
AGCCCGAACGTCTGCGTCCACCGGTGCGTGCCTTCGCGGATGGCGTCGTCGAGGTGGCCCCACATCGGATAGAGCGCCTCGCGTGAGTAGAGTACGTAGCCGTGCATGGAATGCGCGCTTGAGGAGCACAGGTAGCACGAGGCCACTGCGGCGTTGTGGTAGACGACGTCTCGCTTTTCGAGCAGGCCGAGAGCCGCGCACCCATCGAGCAGGCGTTCGAGCGCATCGGCGTTCAACCCGAGCTGCGCAGCGAGCCCTTCAGCCCCCGCCGGAGCCGTCTCCAGCGCATCGAAGACGCCGAGCGAGACGGCGGTGAACATGGTCTGCGAGCGGCGGAAGGCCTCGATCAGGTCGAGCACGGGCGCGGGATCAGGGATGGCGGAAGTGGTCATAGCCGAGCAGCGGGAGCGGGCAGCCGTCCAGCGTGACAGCTCCGCGAGTGCCTTTGCGCATGGTACCAATTCGCGTGAGAGCAATGCCGCGGAAGGAGGCGGGAACCCGCGTGTCCGGAGCCACGGTAAAGAGCAGTTCGTAATCCTCGCCGCCGTGGAGCGCCTGGTCGAGCGAGGCAAGGGGGTAGACGGGAGGCGCGCTGATTGCGGCGCGCAGACCGGAGGCCGAGGCCAGGCGGTGAAGATCGAGCGAAAGGCCGTCGCTGAGGTCCATAGCCGCCGTGGCGCGCAACCTCTCGCGCAGGAAGCGTCCGAGGGCTAGACGCGGCTGCGGACGTTTGTGCAGCTTCCAGCCCGGGCCTCGGTGCGTGGCGAGCCCCAGGGCCGAGCCGCCGAGCGCGCCCGAGACGTAGATCCAGTCGCCGTCGCGCGCGCCGTCGCGGCGAAGGGCGCCGTCCCGCGGTACCGTGCCGCCCACCACGATATCGGCCATCACCCGATCGGTGCGGGCGAGATCGCCGCCCAAAAGCGGCACCCGGTGGGCGAGCAGGCCATCGTAGAACCGGTCGAGCCAGCGTTGCGTGGTCCAAGAAGCGACGGCGAGGGAGAGCAGGCAGAAAGCGGGCGCTCCGCCCATGGCCGCGATGTCGGAGAGGCCGCGCGCCAGCGCCTTCCACCCGGCGTCGGCCGCGGTGTGGGTGCGGCGCTCGAAGTGGACACCTTCGATCAGCATGTCCGTAGTGAAAAGCAGGTCGTCGGACGCGCCCGGCGGGCGAAAAATGGCGCAGTCGTCGCCGATGCCGAGTACCAGTTCGGCCCGCCTGGGGAGCGCCGCGCGGCGCCGGAGCAGCTCGATCAGATCTGGTTCCTTGTGCTTGACCATACATGCGCCAAATGAGAGAATACCGTACGCAGTTGCAGTAAGTTACATCGATGTTTGGACGCGCCTCGCAAGTCAGCAAGCCTCGAAAGTCCGCTTTCCTCGCCTGAACGACCCAAGAGCACGACGAACGATTTGATTCAGGAGATGTGTAGTGAAGGAAAAAGGTGTTGTGAAGTGGTTCAATGCCGCCAAGGGTTACGGATTCATCCAGAGGTCGAGCGGCGACGACGTGTTCGTTCACTTTTCTGCGATTCAGGCCAACGGCTATCGCACCCTGGATGAAGGCTCGGAGGTCGAGTTCGAGGTGAAGCAGGGCCCAAAGGGGCTGCAGGCCGAGAACGTGGCCAAGGTATAGTCCTTTCAAGAAACGGGATTTCCGCGAAGGGCCCCCGGCAACGGGGGCCTTTTCGTTTTTACCGATGAGGGCGGGAACGGGCGGCTTACGGCCGTGGGCGGGCGGATATCTCGGGTGAGCGTCTGTTAGAAAGCTCTGCCACCTGGGACCGCTGCCCTTTTTGGAGCCGGCGCCGGTGGCCCAGTTTGCGCCCGCCGTAGCGGTGGCCTGCGATGCTGTACTCGGATCACGTGGGCACGCGGCTGGCGATCGGATGGACCATGGGAACCCTGGTCTCGGCCCTGGGCGTGTATCTGTCGCTCCTGATCGATTTGCCGACGGGAGCGACCATAGTCTGCACGTTCGCGATAGTGCTGATCGCCATGGCGCTGCTGAAGCCGGTGGTGAAAAGAAATCGTAGCTATTAGCTGTCGGCTATCAGCTATCAGCCTTCTCGTGCTAGACCTGGAGGTGTGCTTACTACTCGGGCTGATTGCGACTGCGGCGGCATGGGGACAGCCGCAGGAAGTCACCCACGAGAGCCTGGTCATGGGTGGCGCGCGGACTTACCGTGTGTTCCTGCCGCCTTCGTACAAAGTTGCCACGAAGCGGTTTCCGGTCATCTATTGGCTTCACGGATACGAGGCGCAGAATGAGGAGCGCGACCGGGCGCTTGCAGCGTACGTCGGATCGCATGACGTGATCCTGGTGGATTCGGGCCCGGCAGATCTCACAGGCAACTTCCCTCTGTACCTTCCCGAATTGATCGAACACATCGACCGAACCTTGCGCACAATCCCCGATCGCGCACATCGCGCGGTGACCGGATTCGGCTCGGCCGGCCTGCTGGCGTTATGGGAAGCCGCACGCTCGCCGGAGTTGCTGGGCAGCGCATCCAGCTTCGCCGGGGATCGCGAGGCGGAAGCCGGCCCGAGCGGGTTCCCGGTAAGCCTGTCGGTCGACGATTTGTCCGGCGCTCTCGCATCCGCAAAAACCTGGCAATTCGACGCCGCCGCGGACATCGCCGCCGCCCTGGATCTACATGTGGGGCAGGTTTCCGACCTGCCCCGGGCGCCGGAGGCCTTTACGATCGCCGATCCCTACCCTGATTTCAGCGCATGGAACTGGGAAGTGGCATCGACGCGCCGCAGCCCCGGCTTCACCGTGCTCGAAAACGTTTCCCGCGCGGGCTTCCGCAGCGCGGTGCGGGAGTGGCTGCCCTCGGGCCCGTCCGTAGCGTCCGTGAAACTGAGCATCACGTCGGCGCGGCTCTACACGCCCGGAGCCGCAATTCCCGTGACCTACGTCCACACGTCGGACGGAAAGGTGCGCCACGTCCAGCAGAAGGCCGATTCACAAGGTCGGCTGACCTTCGATCTGGATGGCAACGAGTACGAAGTCGGCGTCGGAGCGGGCGCGATCCTCGGGGCGTCCTCCTACACAATTCAGGACGCAGCCTGGGCCACGGCTGGAAAGCCCGTAAAGTTGAAGGTGACGCTCCTGAACAAGGGCGCGGTGAAGTCCGTTGCCGAGCCATTGAAGTGGGAGAGCCCGACGCCGGGACTGAAGCTCGAAAACTCGCCCGCACGGTTGTTCGGACTGGCGCCTGGCGAATCGATGGCGCTGCCGCTGACGTTCACGGTGGCGGACCCCGCACGTTCGCGCGCACGGATTGTGGCCATCACAGCGGGCGGACGCACTGCGATCGACGTTCCGCTGTTCCCCGCGGCCGAAGCCGGCGCGGAGTTCGAGATCGCGGACGGCAGGCCCGTCGAAAGTTACCGGCACGAGCTCGGCGAAGGCAACCGCGACGGGCACGCTTCCCCCGGAGAGACGTTCGCGATCCTGCTGCGCGAGGGCGGCGCGCTGCATGCGGCGGAGGTGTTCACCAACGACGCTTGTATTGAGAACGCAATCCGCGTGGTGGAGAACGGCCGGCGGTATTCGCTCCCCAAAATACGCGCCTCCTGCGAGCCGGGCCACGTGGTCCACCTTCTGGCGCACGCAGGCTCGCGATACGCGGCGATCGACTTTCCGGTCTGGTATCGCCCGTAGTGCGGCCGGCTTCAGCCGGCGCCGGACTTTCAGTCCGGCAAAACCAGCGCCGGGTAGTCTTACTGCACCGGCAGGTTGATGGTCGTGCTGTTGTTGCCCGCGGAAATCACCAGTGGCTGCGTGCCGGCCGGGACGCCCGACGGCACGGTCACGTTCAACTGGTAGAGCCCGACGAAGCC
>DATJYW010000324.1:0-47197 GCA_035499435.1 Candidatus Acidiferrales bacterium
CGCTCGTAGCCGACGGCGGCCTTGGAGTACGAGTCGGTCATCTTGGACAGGTCTTGCATCGGCTTGTACATTTTGCCCAGGTAGAAAATGAAGACGATCAGGGAGCCCGCCTCCATAGCGCCTGCCAGCACCATCCGCGCACCGAACCACAGCATGATGGCGGTGCCGAAGGCGACGATGATCTCGACGATCGGGGACAGCTTGGATTTCAGACCGCGCGCGCGCAGCGCGATTTCCACGGATTCCAGGCTCTCCTCCTCGAGGCGGCGCTGCTCGTATTCTTCGCGCCCAAAGGCTTTTACCACGCGGATGGAGGTAAGCACTTCCTGGATCACCGAGACCATCTCGCCTTCCTTCTTCCTGACTTCGCGCGAAGCTTTCTTGATGCGTCGCGTGTAAGAGAAGACCACGGCGAATAGTACCGGCGTAATCGAAAGAGCGATCAGCGTGAAACGCCAGTTCAGATAAAACATCACCCCGACGATGCCGGCCAGCGTGAGAACATCGATGAGCGCGCCCAGCAGGCCGGAAGCGATGAAGCTCTGGATCGCATCGATGTCGCCCGTGACGCGGCTGATCAGGTCGCCGGTCTGCTTGTGATCGTGGAAGGCCAGCGAGAGCCGCTGCACGTGGGAATAGAACGTGCGGCGCAAGTCATGCATTACCCACTGGCCGACGCTGGTGGTCAGGTACTTCTCGGTGTACGAGCAGGCCGCTCCGAAGATGGCGATCGCCAGCGCCGCCAGCGCGGCGAACTTCAGGATCGCGATCGGGTCGTTGCCAATATGCGCTTGCAGGAATCGATCGAGCCAGCCGTGGTCCCCGTGCGACGCACGGGCTCGAAGAACATTGTCGAATACGATTTTGAGCGGCCATGGCTCCAGAAGTCCCGCGACGCCTTCGCCGATCACTGCTGCCAGCCCGATCACCAGAGACCGGACGTGCGGCCGGAGGAGTGTTTTCAGTCTTCCCACTTGAAGAGGGTCTTCAGCTTTCCAGGCAGAAATTCGCGGGCTACGTTGAAGCCGGCTGCCGCTCCCAGCATCACTCCGAAATTAACGCCCGCGCTTCTCATGCTGCTGGTGCTTTCCGGTTGCCACGTTCGTGAGATTAGCGCGGCCGCCCCCATGCCGCCGATTCGGGAGAACGAAAAACGCCGCGTGCCGTCGTCTTTTCGCGCCAGGAATGTGCTGGCAAGGGCGTACTTCAGGCGCGCTCCCTTGTCGGTCGCGGCCGGGTGAAAATAGCGATTGTCTTCGTGCAAGAGCGCGGCCGCCCCCGCGGTGATCGATCCCCTGGTAATCCGCTCCGCCGTGGCGCTGCCGTAGCGGAGTCCGAATCCCCGCGCGCCCTCGTTCCATTCCTTGGGCTGGTTGCGCAACTGTCCCCATCCTGCGCTGATCCCGCTCCTGACCCATGCCATTGGGCCGAACATCGATCTGAAGTAGAGATCCAGCCGCTCATCGCGAGTCAGTGGAACATATGCGGATGGTGCCGCGGCAGTGCCCGGGTCGGTGATCTGGGCCGCGGCTTCTCCGCCCAGAAGCAGCCCCAGGAACACCATCGCTGCCGTTCTGCCTGTCAATGTGCCGTGTATCACGCGTACCGGGCTCCTCCAAGTTTGATAGGCAACGGAAGGGCCATACGCGACGGTGAATTCTCGTACGGCGGCAGTCAGCATGCCGGCAGTGATCGAGGGACGCGATGAAGAAATCCGTGGGCTTTCTCCTGTTGTGGCTTGCCGCGGGCCAGGCGCAGCAGGATTCGCAAAAGTCGGCGGTCGACGTTTCGTCCGGTCCTCCGGTTATCAAGCAGAAGGACATCTGGGACGAAACGGGATTCTTTCATCCTTTCGTTCGCATGCCGAAGTACATCCTCCAGGACCAGAAGGCAATCTGGACGAGCCCGTTTCACACGGACAAAGGCGGCGCGGAGTACTGGGTCATCTTCGGCACGGCCACGGCAGCCTTGATCGCCACGGACCAGTACACGTCGAAAAACCTGCCCAACTCGGCGTCGCAGGTGTCGGTGAGCACTTGGGGTTCACGCTTCGGATCGGCCTATGCGCTGATCCCGCTCAGCACCGCGCTTTATGTCATCGGGACGGCGAAACACGAAGAGCGTTTTCGGGAGACGGGCCTGCTCGCTTTCGAGTCGCTGATCGATTCTACGCTCGTGGTGGAGGCCGCGAAACTGATTGCGGACCGCGCCCGCCCTCTGGAGACGGACGGGAAAGGTGGGTTCTTCGACAGCCCGAGCCGCTGGAATTCGGGATTCCCTTCCGGGCACGCGATCAACACGTGGGCAATGGCATCGATCATTGCGCATCAGTATCCCCATCCACGGATTCTGCCCATCCTGGCCTACGGACTGGCGTCCGCCGTAGTCGTGTCGCGGGTAGGTGCACGGCAGCATTTTCCCGGGGATGTGGTGGCCGGTTCGGCAATGGGCTGGTTTATCGGCGACTACGTATACGGCAAGCGACACAACCGTGACCTCGATAAGCCCACCGCGGCTCGCCGGATTCTCGACCACGTACAGCTCGGTGTTCAGCTTCAGTGATCGGCGGTCGCCCGGGAGGCCACCTGTAGGTTATCCACTACACGCACCACTTTGGGCGTCGCTTTGGCAATCGTTTCCACCTTCGCCTTGGTATCCGGCGAATCGACCTGCCCGGACAGAGTTACCACTCCGTTGGTAGAGTTCACCGCAACATTGGTAACACTCGACAACCCGACGTCCGTGGCGAGCTTAGCCTTGATCTGCGTGGCGATCTGGAGATCATCAACCTGAGCCTCGGGAGATTCGTTAGTGCGGCATGCGATCATCGCCGCGAACATCAGGCAAAGGCATAGATGTCTCATCAAACCGGATATTGCACCTTTGGGCGCATTGAGAGAATGACCACCCTCGGGAGCGGCGAACCGCACAAGAAACGGTCGTCCGCGGACGGTGGCCCTCCGCGATACACTGGCAAAAGGCATGCCAGCCAACACCGCCTCGACGGGGGTCAATGTCAACGAGATCGCGGAATTGCCGGGAGTGAAAGAGTGCCTTCAGTTCTTCACTCGCGAGAAACAGTGGATCAATGAGATCCAAACGCAGCTCTGCCGTGTGCCCGCCCCTACGTTCATGGAACAGGAGCGTGCCGCCTGGTTCCTCGATCAGTTCCGCGGTCTCGGCTGGGAGGCCTCCATCGACCGCGCGGGGAACGTGATCGCCGCCGCCGGCGCGGAGCCGTTCGTCGCCCTGACGGCGCACCTGGACACCGTGCTCGCCCCGCGCAACAAAGACGAAATCTCGATCGACGCGGACGGCCGCTTTCGCGGCCCCGGGGTCAGCGACAACGGCGCCGGGCTGGCGGCGCTGCTGGCCGTGGCGCGGGCGTGGAAGGCCTTTCCCAAGGCCCTCGACACCGGCCGCGGACTGATACTGGCGGCTAACGTCGGTGAAGAGGGTGAGGGCAATCTGCTGGGCATGCGGCAACTCTGCAAACAGGCGCGAAGAGTCTGCGCCTTCCTCGTGATCGATGGCGCCAATACCGATCACATCACCAACCGGGCGCTGGGCAGCCGGCGCTTCGAGGTGACCTTCAGCGGCCCCGGCGGCCACAGTTGGAGCGACTACGGTGCCGGCAATCCGCTGCACGCGCTCTGCCGGGCTGTTGCCACGTTCACGGAAGCCAGGCTCGACACCGGTCCAAAATCGTCGCTCAACGTGGGGCTGATCGAAGGCGGCAGCGGGGTCAACGCGATTGCCCAGTCGGCCCGCGCTAAAGTCGATATCCGCTCCGAAAGCAACGAGCGTATGGACGCGCTGGTGGATCTGTTGAATTCCGCGGTGGACAGCGCCCGCGAGCAGGAGAACCAGCGCGCCAGCGGCGCGCGGGTAGCCGCCAAGGTGCGCGAAATTGGGTCGCGTCCCGCTGCTGCCCTGCCGGACCAGGCACCGATCCTGCAATATGTGCGCGCAGTAGACGCTCACCTGGGGATCCGTTCCCACCTGGATTGCTCTTCCACCGACGCCAATATTCCCCTCTCGATGGGCATTCCGGCTCTCGCCATCGGCGCTGGCGGGGTCGGCGGTGGAGCACACACCACCGGCGAATGGTTTAGCCCGGAAGGACGTGACCTGGGTCTGAAGCGGATTCTGCTCACGCTCCTGCTGCTCATGCGCGAGGGCAATGGCCGGTGAGCCGCCGGTGGGCCGAAGCGGCCCTGGCATTCAACACCGTGCTGTGGGGCGCGACCTTCGTACTCATCAAGGCCGCCCTCCGGGATATCTCCGCGGTACTGTTCCTGAGCATCCGGTTCGGACTTGCCACCATCGTATTGGGCCTGTTTTTTCGAAGGCATTTATTCGATAAGCGGGAGCCTGGCGCCCCGAGATGGGGCGGCGTCCTCGCTGGAATCCTGCTCTTCACCGGATTCTTCTTCCAGACCCAGGGTCTGCGTTTCACCACCGCTCCGAAATCGGCGTTCCTTACCGGGCTGACCACCGTCCTGGTACCTTTGGTCGCTGCGCTCGTCTATAAGGTCAGGCCGCGGCACTTCGAGGTGGCGGGCGTGCTCGTGGCCACCCTGGGTATGGCATTGATGACGCTGCAGTGGCCGATCGCTCCCATCGGCCTCGGGGACGTGCTGACCATTTTGGGGGCGGCGGCGTTCGCCGGCCACATCGTCACACTCGGGCACTTCTCGGCCCTGATCAGCTTTCCGATGCTGAGCGTGACCCAGGTGGGCGCGGCCGCGGTTGCCGCCCTGGTACTCCTGCCGGCGGCCGAATCACCCCGCATAGCATGGCAACCGGCCGTCATCTGGGCGATACTGGTATCAGGCTTGCTGTCGACCGCCTTGGCCTTTACGATCCAGGCGTGGGCACAGCGATACACGACCTCAACGCGCACCGCTCTCATCTATGCGTTGGAGCCCGTGGTCGCCTGGGTCACATCGTTTGTGGTTGCAGGCGAAGGCCTTGCAGGGCATGCGGCCGTGGGTGCGGCGTTCATCTTGGGCGGCGTGTTGCTCGTCGAGTTGAAACGGCTGGATTCCCCGGAACATCAAAATGGTTAGCTGCGCGGCGTAGGAATATAATATGTCCCGACGGCGCATGCGGAGGTTGTAGGTAATGAGTTTCTTTGACAGGATGCGAACACAGAAAGTTCTTTCGTTTACGTTGGTGGTATTCACGTTATGCCTGGGCATCGTGATCGGCACGCTGGTCAACCAGGGCGTGAAGGCGGCCAAGGATGACAAGACGGTGGCGCCCGGCGCGACCCCGCTCGTGATCCCGAACCCGGTTGAATTGTCGAATTCGTTCAGCCAGATTGCCAAGGAGGTGGGTCCGAGCGTTGTAAACATCTCCACCACGTACCTGCCGAAGACCACATCGCGGTCCAACCGCGGACGGCGGCAGGTAGTCCCGCCGGATGACGACCAGGGGGACAGCGGAGGCGGGATGGATGATTTCATCCAGCGCTTTTTCGGCGCGCCGTTCGGCTCTCCCGATATGCAGCGCCGCGGCAGCGCCACCGGCTCGGGCGTAGTGGTGGACAAGGCCGGCTACATCCTGACCAATAACCACGTGGTGGACAAAGCGGACCGCATCCAGGTCAAGTTCCACGACGATCCCGAAGAATATCCCGCCAAGCTGATCGGCGTCGACGGTCCCACCGACCTCGCGGTAATCCATGTCGAGGGCAAACACAACCTGGTGCCGGCCAAGATCGGAAATTCGGACGGGGTGCAGGTGGGCGATTGGGCGGTAGCTATCGGCTCGCCGTTTAACTACGAGGCCACCGTGACCGCGGGCATCATCAGCGCCAAGGGGCGCGAAGTCGACCCGCGCGCTCAGTTCCAGCACTTCCTGCAGACCGACGCCGCCATCAACCCGGGCAACAGCGGCGGCCCGCTGCTGAACATCCGCGGCGAGGTAATCGGCATCAACACCGCGATCGCGTCGCACTCCGGCGGATTCCAGGGCATCGGGTTCGCGCTGCCCATTAATGAAGCCGCGCGCGTCTACAACGACATCATCAAGAACGGAAAGGTCACCCGTGGTTCGATCGGCGTCAAGTTCACGCCCTCCGACACTACGCGTGCCCAAGCCAACCTGAAGGTGGCCGGCGTCAGGGAAGGCGTGTTCGTCGAGGAAGTGACGCCGGGCGGACCCAGCGCCAGGGGGGGGATGAGGGAAGGCGACGTGATCACCGCCATCAACGGCAAGCCGATTCACGACGGCAACCAGTTGGTGGGCATCGTGAGCACCACGCCGGTCGGATCGACGCTCGACCTGACCGTGGATCGCGATCAGAAGAAGCACGACTTGAAAGTCGTGGTCGGCGACCTTGCGCAGATCTTCCCCGAGCAGTTCGGCGGCGGCAAGGACAACACGCCGAAGAACGACGATTCGACCGCGGTCAGCTTCGGCATGAACGTCATGCCTCTTACCGAGCGCCAGATGGACAACCTCGGGCTGAAGATCAAGGGTGGCGTCCAGGTGACCTCGGTGGAGGCGAATTCCTTCGCCGAAGATATCGGGATCGCGCCCAACGATGTGATCGTGGCCATCAACCGGCAGCCGGTGAACAACGTGGACGACCTGCAACGCGTCCGAGGCACGCTGAAGCCGGGCGACGCCGTCCAGTTCAAGGTGCTGCGCCGTGCGGCGCCGGACGGCCGCGGTTCGGACTGGAACACGACGTACATCGCCGGAACCCTACCCATGAACCAATAAGCTGTGCCATTGTTGGTTACAATGGTTGAGAGATAGATGAAAAGACTGCTCGGGCTTGCAGTGATGGCCGCCATGACGCTGCTCATGTGGGGCGCCCAGACCACCACCACCCAGGCCAAGAAGACGCCAGTAAAAAAGAGCACCGCCAAAACGGCTTCCACCAAAGCGCCCGCGAAAAAGGGGGCGACGACTGCGTCGGTCCGTAAGAAGTCTCCCGCGAAGAAGTCCGCCACGTGGCGGAATCGCCAGCTTACACCCTCGCCGGAGCGTTATCGCGAGATCCAGAATGCGCTCGTCGCCAAGGGGTATCTGCAGGGTGAGGATGCCAACGGCGCCTGGAATCAGAACTCGATCGATGCGCTGCGGCGGTTTCAGTACGAGCAGAACCTCGAGCCGTCGGGTAAGATCAATTCGCTGTCGTTGATTGCGCTGGGGCTGGGGCCGAAACGGGAAACGGCGGCCGCTGCGTCACCGCCACCGGCTAGTAAGTAGGACGGGCTTCAGCCTGTCCAGGGGGCTTCGGGAGATGCGCTCGCGGAAGTCAATCTGGCGTGCCGCGGCCGCAGGGGCCGTGTTCCTCACCGCCCTCGTGGCGCAGCGCCCATTCCGCGAGTTTCCCGGCAACGAGTACGAAGAGTTCCCCCTGCCTGCCGACTACCAGGACAAAGCCGAATGGGCCTTCGCGCGTCTCATGTATCCTCCGGCCAACGTCGGCCGCTACGGATACGGCTACGGTTATCGTTTCCGCGGTGATTGGCGGCTCGGCCGGTCGAGTTGGACGACCGACTATCCGCGCTCCGACCGCCATTTCTCGGCAGCCATGCGGCGGCTCACTCGCGTCCACTCGCGCAGCGTTGAACAGCCGGTCAATCTCGACGAAGGCGATCAATACGACTGGCCCTTTCTTTACGCGGTGGAGGTTGGACACTGGGATCTCACCGACGTCCAGGCCAAATCGCTGCGTGAGTTCCTGCTGCGCGGGGGTTTCTTCATGTGCGACGATTTTCACGGCACCGCGGAGTGGCGCATCTTCGAAGCCAGTATGCGGCGTGTGTTCCCGGACCGCGAGATCGTCGACCTGCCCGGCGACAACGCGATCTTCCACACCATCTACGACCTGGACGACAAATACCAGGTGCCCGGCGCCCAGTATCTCCGCAGCGGCCGCACCTACGAAGCCGATGGGTACAAGGACACGTGGCGCGGCATCTTCGATGACCGCGGCCGGCTGATGGTCGCCATCTGCCACAACATGGATCTGGGCGATTCGTGGGAGCACGCCGACAACCCGTATTACGATGAGCGGTTCTCGGCGCTGGGAATCCGCATCGGGATCAATTACGTGGTGTACTCGATGACGCACTGATGCGTCGCGGCGCGGCTCAGCCGCCGATCAACACCGTCGGCAGCCCCATGACGATCGACCCGCCGTGAGCGGTCATGTCGCCCATGCGCGCGGCGGGCAATCCGCAGACCAGCACCGTCGTGGACGCCTTCACGATTGTATCCGGCGGTCCCACGCACGTGGCCAGGTCGGTCGAGCGGGCCTGCGGGATCCCGCCGGTAAGGACCGTAACCGCGCAAGGCGGCAGGATCGGACCGCCCACGTGTGGAATCGGCGGAACCCCGGGGGTCTGCATCGGGCACGTGTGCATATCGCCCACGCGGGCTGCCGGTTGTCCCATATCAGCGTGTCTCCTTGTTCCAGAGTTTGATTCGTTTGGCCACGTCCAGGCCTTGATTCAGAAATGCGCGGAAGTTGTCCGCCGCCTGTTCGGGCTCGCCGGAAAGCGCCGCCACCAGGACCGAGGCCGAAACTGACTTCGCCGTGAGGAACGGTCCCGGCGGAACCGGCGCCGCGTCCGCCGGAGCGATACTGCCGCTGGAGAAGAATGCCGCGGCACCCGCCGCGCCCGCCGGCGTCCCCAGGTCCGCCGACTCGGCCGCTGCCATCGCCGCGCGCCGGTGCTCGTCGGTCGGCTGCGCGATCCACTTTTCGGTGGCGTCCAGCGACGCCTTGATGTTCGGCGGCACGTCGGTCCCGGCACTGCGCCGCGCGCACACCCACGCCCACCACACCGCCTCCCGCTTCGGCATGGCATGCGCCAGAAACCGGATGGCGTCCTTGAACCGTCCTTTCTCGATCAACAGGGCCATGTACGCCGGCGGCGTGTGATCCTCCTTCAGCAGGGCGAGCGCCTCCTTGCCGAGCCCGGCGACGGAGCAGATCTGCGCGGCGGTGGGGGTGGCGGCAGTCATTTCAATTGATCTTCGTCAGGCTGCCATTGAGCGTCAGAACCCCGCTCGCGTTGACCTTGGTCATCGGCGAATCCACGTTCACGGAGATGTCGCCGCTGATGTCGATCTTCACCGAGCTGATCGATATGCTTTTGGTATCCATGGTAATCGTGCTCGCCCCGCAGGTCAGCGTGATGGACTTGCCCGCGGTGATGGAGATGTCCTTGCCCACCTTGATCGTTTGGCTCCCGCTGATGGTGATGCTCTCGTCCTTGTCCACGGTCTCCGTCCGGTTCTGGTGGACGGTGATGGTTTCATTCTTGTCCACCGTCTCCGCCCGATTCTGGTGGATGGTGATGGTCTCGTCCTTGTCCACGGTCTCCGTCCGGTTGCCGTGGATCGTGATGGTCTCGTTATTGTCCACCGTCTCGGTGCGGTCGTGCTTCACATGCGTGGTCTCGTCGCGATCGATGGTCTTGGTCCGGTCGTTCCCCACCCAGTGGCTCTCGTCGTGCTCCACCTCGATGGTCTGATCCTTCTCCGCGTGGATGAATAGCAGTTCGCTCTCTTTCTTGTCCTCGAAGCGGATCTCGTTGAAGTTGGCCGCCGTCCCGCTGAGGCTGCTGCGGCTCTTCACCCCGCTCTGCGTCTTGTTGTCGGGCAGTGTATAGGGAGGCATCTGCTCCGCGTTGTATACGCTCCCCACCACCAGCGGGTGGTCCACGTTGCCGTCCACGAACTCGACCACCACCTCCTGGCCGATGCGCGGTATGTGAATCATGCCCCACTGCTTGCCGGCCCACGGCGTGGCCACACGCACCCAGCAGGAGCTGTCGCCGTCGCTCTCACCCTGGCGGTCCCACATGAACTGCACCTTGATACGCCCGTACTTGTCGGTAAAGATCTCCTCGCCCTGGGGGCCCACCACCACCGCGGTCTGCGCGCCGTAAACGTGTGGAATCTGGGTCACCCGCGGCGGCCGGAAGGGCAACGCCAGCGGAATGCACGTGAAGGAATTGTCGTAGGCGAGGTTCACGTCCGCCCTGCCGCTGCGGTAGGCGCCATGGAGCACAGCGCGATGCTCGACGGCGGTCAGTACATAGGTATCGTCCGCGTTGAAGTGCCGCTCCAGTTTGAAGCGGTAGCCCGCCGTGAACTGCGGGCAGGTGGAGGCGCCGCGGATCTCGAGCCCGCGCGAGGCCTCTTCCTGCATCCGGACTTCAACGGTCCGGCTATTCTCCTGAAAGATCTTCTGCAGCTCGCTGGAGCTGTCCCCGCCGCTGCGGTTGACGCCGTCATACCGGTTGGCGTAATCGCCGGGGAAGTCGTAAATCTCCATGCTGTCGTTGCCGCCGACCTTGAGCTTCTGCGTAACCGTCCCCACCTGAATTGTGTCCACGATCGTCTTGCTGGCGTCCAGGTGTTTGCCCGGCAGCTCGAAATTGGCGTCCCACAACGTCGTCTTGCCGGACCGCAGGCTCTGCGTCTTCTGCCAGCTATACACGCGCAGCTCCGGACGGGTTCCGCCCGTGATCTCCTCGTAGATCGCGCTCT
This sequence comes from Candidatus Acidiferrales bacterium, assembly GCA_035499435.1. Lineage (GTDB taxonomy): Bacteria > Acidobacteriota > Terriglobia > Bryobacterales > Bryobacteraceae > Solibacter. Next base: position 10,528 of record DATJYW010000324.1, read on the forward strand.
CCGGTTTCGAGTCCTCGTGCGATTGCGGCGTGTTCGCCACCACCATCTGGTGCCCGCTGCTGGAATGTTTGAAAAAGTAGTAGATCCCCTCCTCTTCCATCAGGCGGCTGGCGAATTCGAAATCGGTTTCGCGATACTGCACGCAATATTCCCGTTGATCGAATGTACCCTGGATTTCCCAAACGACGTCCAGCCCCGCCAGAACCTGATGGAGAATGTCCGGCACGCTGAGGTACTGAAAGATGCGGCTCTGCCGGTGCCGCGTGAGCAGCCAGAACTGCGGGACCACCTCCAGCCGGTAATCGGTGAACGTCTCATCGCGCGCGCCCTGTGAGATGCCCGAAACAAATCCGGAGAAGTAACGGGACTCCGTGCTGCTCAGTTTGAGGGTTGCGGTGACCCTCTGCCCCAGCAGCCCTTCGAACGGCACGGCGGTGTTCCTTTCCGCCAGCAGATCGAACTCGTAGCGGAAAAGCGTGGAAATGCCTTCGTACGCGCGCAGCCCGACCAGCAGGAGCTTGTCCGTGCCCAGCGGGGTCGTCACCGAGAGCGGCCGTCCGGCCTGCGTGTATCCTGGCATGACCTCTCCTACGAGTAGACGAACGCGCCGCCTTCACCCACTGCCACGTGTATCGGTGCCAGCCCCTGCCGCTCCGCCATCCGGCTGAGAATCTGCCGCGAGACTTCCGGTAGCAGCGTGTTGGTCAGAATGTTGTCCACGTTGCGCGCCCCGCTCTCCACCTCCGTGCAGCGGCGGGCCACCTCTTCGATGAGAGCGTCATCGTAGGTCAGCGCGACCCGGTGCGTCTCCTGAAGCCGGCGCTGAATCTTTCCCAGCTTCAAAACGATGATGTGCTTGAGCGCCTCGTCGCGGATGGGGAAGTACGGAATAATCACCAGGCGTCCGAGGAACGCTGGCTTGAAGATCTTGTTCAGCTCGGGCTTGAGCGCTTTCACGAGGCCCTCCGGGCTGGGCATGGTCTCCGGATCCGCCGTCAGCTTCATCAACGTGTCGGTGCATGCGTTGGAAGTCAGGATGATGATCGTATTTTTGAAATCGATCTCGCGCCCTTCGCCATCTTCCATCATGCCCTTGTCGAACACCTGGAAGAACAGCTCCAGCACGTCGGGATGCGCTTTCTCGACCTCGTCCAGCAGCACCACCGAGTACGGCCGCCGGCGCACGGCTTCCGTCAGCACGCCGCCTTCGCCGTAACCCACGTAGCCCGGAGGAGAGCCCTTCAGCGTCGAAACCGTGTGCGCCTCCTGAAACTCCGACATGTTGATGGTGATCAGGTTCCGCTCGCCGCCGTAGAGCATATCGGAGAGAGCCAGCGCCGTCTCCGTCTTTCCCACGCCGCTCGGCCCCACCAGCAGGAAAACGCCGATCGGCTTCGACGGGTCTTCCAGCGCGGCTTTCGAGGTCCGGATGCGTTCGGCGATTCCTCCCAGAGCTTGCGATTGCCCGATTACGCGTTTGCCGAGGTGCTGATCGAGCGCCAGGACGGTCGAGATTTCGTCGCGCATCATTTTACCGATGGGGATGCCGGTCCAAGCAGACACGACGTCGCCGACAATGTGCCCGTCCACGCAGACGCGGATCAGCGGCGATTCGCCCTGAAGGGTTTCGAGCTCGGTGTTCAGTGCCGCCAGGTCGGCGCGCAGGGCGTCGGGGCTGGCGGGGGTGGCGGCCTGCGATCCGTTGCCGCCTGAGGCAGCGGCCGCCGCGGAAGACGCCTCCTCCAGCTTCCCGCGGATTTCGCGAATGCGGCTCACCAGGTCGCGCTCTTTCTCCCAACGTGCCTGCAACTCGGCTAACCGGGCCTCCACTTTCTGCTTTTCGTCCCCGATCAATTGCAGGCGCTCGCCGTGGTCGGCGCCAAGCGCGGTCTCGCGCTCCAGCACGCGAGTCTGCACCGCGAAATCGTCGAGCTGCCGCACGGCGTCCTCGACCGCTGCAGGAGTTGTGTTCTGTCCAAGCGCCAAACGCGCGCACGCGGTGTCCAGAACGCTGACGGCTTTGTCCGGAAGCTGGCGGTCGGGCAGGTAGCGGTGCGATAGCTTCACCGCCGCAGCCAGCCCTTCGTCCAGGATGCGCACGTTGTGGTGGCGCTCCAGCGCGGGCACCACGCCGCGCAGCATCACGCGGCACTTCTCCTCCGTCGGCTCTTCCACCTTGATCACCTGGAATCGCCGCGCCAGCGCCGGGTCCTTTTCGAAATACTTCTTGTACTCCGACCACGTGGTGGCGGCGATAGTGCGCAGCTCGCCGCGAGCCAGCGCGGGCTTGAGCAGGTTGGCGGCGTCGTTCTGGCCCGCCTGCCCGCCGGCGCCGATCATGGTGTGCGCCTCGTCGATAAAGAGGATGATCGGCGTGGGCGAATTCTTGACTTCCTCGATCAGCCCCTTCAGCCGGTTCTCGAACTCGCCCTTGATGCCCGCGCCCGCCTGGAGCAGCGCCAGGTCCAGCGTGCGGATGGCGACGTTGCGCAGCACCGGCGGCACGTCCCCGTTGGCCACACGCAGCGCGAAGCCCTCCACCACTGCCGTCTTGCCCACGCCCGCCTCGCCGGTCAGGATGGGATTGTTCTGGCGGCGGCGCGTGAGAATGTCCACAATCTGGCGGATCTCGAAATCGCGCCCGAGCACCGGATCGATCTTGCCAGCCCTGGCATTGGCCGTGAGGTCGATGGTGAACTGATCCAGGTTCTGCGTCTTGCCGCCCATGGCGCGCGGAGCGCCCGGAGTTCCGGGAGCGGCTGCTGCGCCGGCAACCGACACGCGCTCGTGCGATGCCGAGACGATCTGCCCGAAGTCCTTTCGCAGTTTCTCGACCTCGATCTTGTCCAGCTCGCGGCCAATTTCGCGCGCGATCCGCGCCAGGTCCGCGTGGCTTAAGAGCGCCAAAATCGTGAAGCCGGAACGGATGTCGGCAGTCCCGAATTCCAGAGAACCGATCACCCAGGCTTCCCTCAGCATATCCACCAGCGAGGGGCTGAATGCCGGAGTCCGCGCATTCCCGGTCTTCAGCTTGTCCAGGCTGCGATTGATATCTGCTGCGAGGCGGGTCTTATCTACCGCGAAGGCCTTCAGGATCGCAGCGAAATCCCCATCGGGCACGTCCATCAGTTTCATCAGGTAGTGCTCGATCTCGATATCGTAGTGCGTTCTGGCAAGGCACAGTCCCGCGGCGGCCTCCAGCGCGCCGCGCGTCGTCTCGTTCACTTTCGCGATCAATGCTTTCAGATTCACGGCGTTCTCACTCCCCACTACTAATCCAATAACAATACCGCTTCGTCAGGATCGCGGCCCATCGCGGCCGACTTCACCCACGTGGTCCACCCCAGTTGCGGCGATTCTTCCGGCCCGTCCTGCAATTCACAGGGCGGCACCTCGTCGCGATCCAGCACAAGCTGCACCTCGATATCGAACTCGCCGCGGGTAAAAAACTCCGCCAGGGCGCGCAATTCGCGCCAGCCGTTCTGCCCCGGCAGAAAGTCCCGATACTGCTTCAGGCTCAGCGGGCCCAGACGGACACGGATTCTCGCCTGCTCATCCCAAATTTCGTCTCCCGCTACGGCGCCCCATCCCAACTGCTCGCTCCACCCGGTTTCTTCCCCGAGATGGCACTGGTTTTCAGCGTCCATAGAGTACCACGCGCCGACAAACTGCTCGATGGCCACCGGGGCTTCGAAGTAGTCGCCCAGGATCTGCTCCAGCGCCGCGGCCGAGCGCGTGTTCATGCCCAGCAGGCCCGAGTAGTAGATCAGCGAGTCGTCCGCCACCCCCTGCCGCTCCTGAAGGTGCGGCGTTCCCAGCCCGACCAGGTCGAGCAGGTGATGCGAGAAGCGATCACGCTCGCCGCGCTCGTACGCGATCGCGAAGCGATACTTCTCCCAGGCCTGGTAGAAGAGCGAAATGATGCGGTGGTTGAACAGGTCCAGAAAATCGCGGAGCGCGGTATCCTTCTGCCGGATTCGCTCCAGCATCAGCTCCGTGTAGGCGTTCGGGAGCACCCCCAGCGGGCCGGCCATGCCCATGAAGTTCACTTCCACAAATGCGGGCTGGCCCGGGCGGCGCTGCAGCGACTGGATCTCGCTGGCAGGGAAAGCGAGAGAGGGGTGCGCGCCGAAGCGCGCCGCCTCCGAGGAGGGGCGCGCAAACCGTCCCACCGGCTTGCGATCGGGTTGGAAGCGCTCCAGCAGCCGCACCGCCTGGAAAAAATCGAAAGCCCAGGGTTCGCGGGCTAGCATGTCTTCGGTAGCTGGATGCTCGGTGCCCGGCGCCTTTACATCAGAACTTTGTGCCCCGCGCGCGGCGGCCATCGGCGTATCGCCTCCTTTCTCTGGAGCGAGCGCGCCACCAGTTGACTGAAGCTATTCATTCCTGCGTAAAGCCCCAGGAAATATTCCAGCACCGCGGCGAAAAGAAACACACCGCCCCCGGCAAACTGTTCTTCGTTGAAGGTGACATTTACCAGGGTGCCGCGGGCGAACGCCACGCCGTGCTCCGATGCCAGGCGCGCGAAGTGGCGTTTGCTCGCCACCGCGGCCAAGCCCTGAATCTGCTTCTCGGAATAGGCCGAGCCCGTGAAATTGTACAGCCGCAGAATCTCTTGCAGAGCCTCCACGCCGCCTTCCACCAGCGAAAGATAGTTCAGCGAGAGCGTCGAAATCAGCCGCCATAACGCGTGCTTCTGCAGCGGCGGGCGGACCGTGTCGGTGGGCTTCACCAGCGCCACGATGCGCTTGATCGGCGCCGCGCCCTCCAGCTCGAAATCTCCAGCTTCGTTTCCAAAGGGCAGCCGCGAAGGCAGATCGCGGTTGGTACAGATGGTCCGCACGGTGAGGGCCTCGGCGTCGGGGTTGATCGGCCTTCCGGAAAGGTCCACCAGCGAGATGAACACCTCCGTGCCTTCATCGCCGCGGCGGCCCGAGGACCTGCGGACCGCGTGCCAGAACGCTTGCTGCCGGTCGCGCGGCGCCGCGTGCCGGAACGAATAGAACGGCTCGAACTGGAAGACCTCTTCCGAACCGGGATTCACGCTCACCACATCCTCGATGGAGAAGACTTCCATGGCATTGCGCCGGCTTACGTCGGGGATGATCTGGTACTCGTAGCGCCTCTGATCGAGCAAAATCGGCTCCGCCGTGTGCCGGAAGAGGTTCACCACCGGGACACAGTCCGTGCGGAACGTTTTGGCGGTGATGCCGGTCTCCAGCATCTCGCGCCGCTCCGCGCGCTCGAACGGCGAAATGAGGATGATGACCTCCGCCTGCCCGCCGAAGCCCGCTTCGCGCAGCCGCTCAAATCCGCCGAGATCGAAGAAGAAGAACTTCTGGGGGAAGCAGAAGTACTCCATAAGGAGGCGGTACCCCGCAAAGGAGCGCCGCGTGTACGGCAGCATGCTCTCGGTCTCCCCGAACCCGGTGGCGCGCAGCGCCGAGCAGTCCAGCACTACCGGCGGGATCTTGCTCTTGGGAGACGGGTCGCGGACGATGATGCGCGCGCAGTTGTTGCATAGCAGTTCGTAGAGCGTGTGGGTCAGGTTGCTCTCGCCGCCCAGGTACAGGCGGAGCGAGCTCATCGCCAGTTTCGAGAACTTCACGTCGCCCGCGCACTTCAGCTCCAGCCGGATAGCCGCCACGGCGTCCGCCGCCTTGATGGGCGGGCGCAGCCGGTCGGCCGTTGTCCATTCCGCGTTCGCCACGCCCACCGGCCAGAACGTAGTATCGAAACAGGTGCGGAACTTGCACGGCGCGCCGCCCACCGAGCGCGAGTTGAGCACCGAGTCGCGGTCGATTTTGAGCCCGGTATCCGGATTCACCTGCTCCGAATCCACCTGGAACTCGACGATCGACATTGAAGGCACCGGCCGCATGTAGTGCGGGTACAGAATATTGAGCAGCGCCTCCGTGATCTCCGGGAACTCGTCGTCGATCTTCAGGTGGACGCGCGCCGCCAGGAACGCGAAGCCCTCGAGCATGCGCTCCACGTGCGGGTCTTCGCACTTGTCCGCCTCCAGCACCAGGCGGGAAGCGATCTTGGGGTATTTCTGCGCGAACTCCGCGCCCATCTCGCGCAAGAAGGTCAACTCGCGCTCGTAGTACAGGAGCAGATCATCCCGCACCGGAATCCCCCTTGACCTGATACTCGCCGCTGGAAAGCTGGAGCACCGTGTCGAAAGAGATCAGCTCCGGCGCGGGATCCATATCGAGGAAACCCTCGATTTGAAACCGCAGAATGTGCTGCGTGCCGGCCGCGGCTTCGAGCTGCCTGATCTTGATGCGCTTCAGCCGGGGCTCGAAAGCCGCGACCGTCTGCTCGATCGCCTGCGCCAGCCGATTCCGGTCGTGCGTGGATTCACGGTTGATCATGGTCAGGTCGGGCACGCCGTAATTGTAGAGAGACTGCTCCAGCTCACGAAACTCCCGGCCGGCGGCATCGGGTGTCCGGCGAGTGTTCAGCAGCCATTCCAGGTCGCGGCGCAGCGCCGACTTCAACTGTCTCACCGACTGCGAGCGCGTCGGCGGCGGCTCCGACGGCATGTCCGGATCGCGGTCGATCAGCCGCTCCAGCACCGACTGCGTGACTGTCCGTTCCGTCTCCCATTGCGACATATAAGCTATCTCGAGATATTCATGGCTTGCAGCGGGTCCAGCCGGCAGATCCACGAATACAGCTTCTGCCGCTCGTCCGGGCTGCTGTTGCTCCGCGCCAGGCAGCCGTAAAGCAGCGCCAGCGGCTGCGCGATCGTCTCCGGCAACTCCCAATCCTCCAGTTTGCGGCGTTCGATCTCCGAGGCCAGCTCCTGCAAAATCGGGAAGGCCACCGCCTCGTGCCCGGTGGAGACGCAAAGCTGGGTCAATTGCACCTTGCGATGAAACCGTGCGCGCCCGCTTCGCTCCTGCACCATCTCCCGCATCAGCATCTCGATGCCTTCCTGCGGCCGCCCGGAGCGCGCCGCCTGCATGGCCAGCTCGAACGTGTCCGGCGGCGGGGGGGCGCCCGGTTCGGCCGGAGCCTCGCCCTCGTAGGGGTGTGGAGTGTAGGTGGCCTGGGCCGCGGCTCCGCCGGCCAGCACATTCTCCCTCAGCCACGTCTGCGTCTCCGCGTTGGCGGTGGCGGTGTCGTCCATCATGGTTAGCTCGGGCAATTGAGGATAGTCCGCGAGCAGAGCCCGCAGCTCCGCGATCACCGCGTTCCGGATGGGATCGTAGTAGCTGCCCATCTCGTAGCAGGCCCGGCCCACGTAGCGCTGCAGATCCAGCCAGCCTCGCCCGCATTCCATGCCCATCACCCGCTCCGCGGCTTCGATCAGTTCCGTCCAGTTCGCTTCCAATAACAGACGCCGCAGCGTTTGCCGCTGTTCGGAAGGCGGCGCGGCTAGCATGGTCTGATCGACAGTGCTTCCGGCCGCACGCAGCTCGCCCCACCGCAATCCGCGCAGCATCAGGAACGGCGCGGGGCTGTACATGTCCTGCTCGCGCAAAAACCGGGCCGCTGCCACCACCCGTGCGATTGCATCCTCCCGATCAGCGGGCTCGGCGCTGAGCGCACCCGCCGGCCGCGCACGAGCGGGTGCGGGAGCCGCGGCGGCAGCCTCGGCCGGCACTTCCTCGGCTGCCGTCTCCGGCTTGGGCTCCGCGGCAGCCACCGGATCGTCCGGCTCCTTCTCGCGCTTCTTCTGCAGCAGAATGTACACCGTCTGCCGTACTTCCTCCAGTACGCGATTCAAGGTCCCGAAAGAAGGGCTGAAGTCGCCGAACTTCTCGTCGCAAGCCTGCCCCAGCGCCGCCGTGCTCTCCATCGCGCCATCGAACGACTCGATGAGGCCGGCGTAAAACTTCTTTGGCGTCTCGTCGAAATCCTTGTCGAACTGCTCCTGGGGAATCTTGCCCTCGGCGATGCCGTCGAGCCGCGCCTGACGCTTCTCCTCGGTGTCCGCCGACTCTTCGGTGCCCAAGGCGCGCGATTCCTTGTACTGAAACCAGTTCAGCCCGCCGCACGTCAGCGGCACGCGCTTCACCCGCGCCTCCAGCCGGTCGCCCAGCCACTGCAGCGGTGCTGCGCGATATTCGGCATCCCCGTCGTCCAGTTCCGGGTACAGGCCATCCCAGAAATTCTCCAGGTATCCGCGGATCAGGTCCAGTACTTCGCGCAAGCCCGCCACGCCTTCGCGGACCAGCATGGCCTCGGCCAGCCACGCCGCCAATTGCAGGTCTTTGGTCTTGGTCGCCAGCGATTCGCCGATCAGCTTGATTGCCTGCGGCCAGTCGGCGACCTTCCGCTCGTACTTCCACTCGCCCTGGGGGACATCGTCCTCCTCGCGGCGGGCTTCCTTGATCTTGTCGTAGACCGGAGCGTACCTGAGGTTCTCGCCGGCGGGTTTATCGGGCGAAATCGGGTTCAGCAGATCATTGCGCAGAGGCATGTTGTTCGGCCTCGGGCGCGGTGATCTCCAGGCTGCGAATCTCCAGAAAAGCGAAATCCTCCCCGTCCACCAGGAGCGACTTCTGCCCGAACGGCACTACGTCACCATTCTCCTGCTCTTCCCACACCGTGGACCGGGCCAGCTTCACCGTATCATCGGCGTGGCGGAAGCTGAAGGGGGAAATCGCCGGTACCAGGACCTCACCCAAATCGGTCCCTTTGAACGCAGGCCCCGTGCGCACCAGCGCAGGCATCCACAATAGGTCCCGCAACCGCTTGGGAGGCGGCACTTCGATCGACGCAATGTGCGCCAGCGGCAGCCACATGTACTGGCCCGCCGCGAAAATTTCCAGCCGCGGACCGATCCGCGGATCGGCGTCCTCCAGGCTCTCGAACGGCTTGCCGTTCAAGATGCCGGACAACGCTGGCTCCTCTGATCCCGACGCCTCGGTGGAAGGGTACGCCCGGCGGGCGAACAGGTCGTGGCGCATGCGCTCGCCATTGAGCGCCCCGCGATACATGAGCGCGCCCGTGGCGGCGTCGGTCCCCTGCTGCGCCAGCACATCCAGGTGTTTCTCCGCGCGGTCGTACTCTCCCGCGAAACATAGCAGTTCGAAGAGAAAAGTACGCCGCCGGACGTCCGCCGGATTGTCGCGCAACTCGGCGCTCAATGCCTGCACCGCCGCGCCCAGTTGCCCGGCCTGGTATAGTTCTTTGGCTGTCATGAGAGGTCCCCGATGCCGCCCGCGGCCCATACGCGGACGCGCTCATCGGGCCCCGGCGATCAGTCTACCGGGGCCCGGCGATCCCGGTATTAAGCCTTTACGTTCTGCTTCAGATCCCAGCCGCCGTGCACCGGACCGCCTTGTGCCTTGCCATCCGGTCCTTGCGGCTGATAGTCGACCTCGACCTTGGAGAATGTGAACGACACTTCCTCCAGTGGAATGTCGTCGGCTCCGTGCGAAGATCCGCCCGGCCTCACCGATGAGATCAGAATATCGGTCATTTTTATCTTCAGATATTCCAGTTGAGTCCCGCCGGCCTTTCGCACCACGAAAAGGCCATCCTTGACGTGTTCGCCAGTGCAGCACTTCTGGAACAGCACCGGGCTGGACTTGTCGGTCTTGTGCACGATACTGAATGGTGAAACATCCACCTTGCCCGAGCCGGATCCCGTGCCGCTCGAGTGCGCACTGGTTTGTTGAGCGCCCCAATGGAACGAGAGAACATCGATCTCGTCTTTGTGTTTGGAGTCGGTCGATTCCCCCTTGATTCCATCAAGCTTCAAAAATGCATCGAAAGCCATCTAGTATCCTCCTCATTCTCCTTTTGAAATCCGGCCCGCTGCCCACGGGACGCGGGCCGTTCAGCCTCTGCTGCTACTTGGAACTCTGCGGCAAATCCGCCACCAGGCGGAGCGATACGGACAGCTCGTCGAGCTGGAAATGTGGCTTCAGGAAGGCAATCGCCCGGTAAACGCCGGGCTTGCCGGGAACTTCCATAACCTCGATCTTGGCCTCGCGCAATGGACGGCGCGCCTTGACCTCGGCCGAGACTTCGTCGTTGCCCACCACGTACTGGAGTATCCAGGTGTTCAGGAACGTCTCGCACTCCTTGCGCGACATAAAGCTGCCGATCTTGTCGCGCATCATGGCTTTCATGTAGTGCGCGAAGCGGGAAATCGCCAGGATGTAGGGAAGCTGCGTGGAGAGCCGCGCGTTGGCGTTGGCGGCTTCCTTGTCGTACATCTTCGCCTTCTGCGCGGATTGTACGCTGAAAAAGGCCGCGTAGTCCGTGCCTTTGCAGTGCACCAGGGGAACAAAACCGAGATCGGCCAGTTCTTTTTCGCGGCGGTCGGTGATCGGAGCCTCCGTGGGGCACTTGAGGGCAACATCGCCTTCATCCGTGGTGAACGTGTGAGTCGGCAGCCCTTCCACCAGCCCGCCGCCTTCCACGCCCCGAATTGCGGCGCACCACCCGTAATTCGCAAACGCCGTGGTCAGCCTCGCGCCCAGAGCATATGCCGCGTTCCCCCAAAGGTACTTGGAGTGATCCGTGCCGTCCACGCCCTCTTCGTAGTTGAACGAATCCACCGACGCGCCGTTCTTGCCGTAGGGCAGCCGTGCCAGCACGTGCGGCAGGCACAAGCCGACATAGCGCGAATCCTCACTCTGCCGGAAGCTCTTCCACTTGGCGTACTCTGAGCTGTCGAAGACCTTCGCCAAGTCGCGCGCCGCGTCGATGGCGGTGAAGCTGTCCTGGTTGAACATGTCCGATGACGCCGCGGAGAGGAACGGCGCATGGGCCGCCGCCGCAACCTGAGCGACCTTCTCCAGGCACTCCACGTCCTCGGGACCCTTGCTGAACTCGTAATCTCCAATCAGGGATGCAAACGGAGCGCCGCCGAATACTCCGTACTCCTCTTCGTACACCTTCTTGAACAGCGCGCTCTGGTCGAATTCCGGCGCGCGCTGCAGGTCGCGAAGCAGTTCCTTCTTGGTGACGTTCAGGACCTTGATCTTCAGCTTGTCGCTGGTTTCGCTTTGGTCCATCAGGTACCTCAAGCCGCGCCAGCTACCCTCCAGCTTCTGGAAATCCTTGTGGTGCAGGACCTCGTTGAGCTGCAGGGAAACCAGGTGATCGATCTGCGCGATGCGCGCGTTGATCATCGCCTCGGCGTCCTTGGAGACCACCATGCTCCCCTCGAGCACCTGGGCGACAAAGTCCTTGATCAGGTTCTTCCCGCGCTCCTTGGCCGCGGGGTCCCGCGCCAGCCGCCCTTCTTCAACGATCTGATCGAGCAGGCTGGTTTCTACCGTCTGTTCCGCGCCGGTTGGGGCTGCCGCCGCCTTTTGTGGATCACTCATTGCCGCCCTCCTTCACTCCCAGCTCGGTGCGCAGCTTGGCCAGCTTGTCCTTGTCGGTCACGGCGTCGCGCAGCAACTCTTCCAGCTTGTCGTTGCCCTGCATGCTGCCGCGCAGGTCCGACAACCGGTCGCGGAGCTCCAGCAATTCGCGCAGCGGCTTCACCTGGCGCGCTACCTTGTCCGGCGAAAAATCGTCCATGGACTTGAAATTCAGGTCCACCTTGAGGTTGCTGCCGGGATCTTCGCTCAGCTTGTTCTCCACCGTGAAGCTCAGGTGCGGTTTCATACTCTCCAGCACCGTATCGAAATTGTCCGGATTGATCTCTACGAACTTTCGATCCTTCAGGCGCGCCAGCGGTTCGACCGGCTGTCCCGTGAAATCTCCCAGGACGCCCATCACGAACGGCAGCTCCTTGACCTCGATCGCGTCTCCAACCTCCACGTCGTAGGTGATTTGCACCCGGGGCGGTCTTACACGATCCAGCTTGTGCTGCGTGCTCTGTCTTGCCATAGTTTCGTTTCCCCCACGTTGACCTTAGCTCCGCCTGTATGCCTACACACCGGCCGGAGCAAAATCACTTTACCAGAAAACCGTGACCATGACTACGTAGCCGATTATACGGCCCCTGTCCCAGAAACTCTGCAGCCCAAGTCTGGAAAGAGTACTAGGCCGGCAGGGCCCGCTCCGGCACCCGCAGAATCCCGTTCGTGACCATGGCCTCGAGAATCGATACAAAATCGCGCTCCGTGGCTTCCGCCGGAATGATCCCGCCTTCCCGTGCCTGTCGGAAGTGCTCGCGCCAGCTCTTCTTCCCGTCGCAGCCCGCCACCAGGCGTACCAGCCACTCCTGGCACCTGCATTCCGTGGTGAACGGACGTTCCACCTCCAGCGAGAATGCCTGCGGAACGAACTGGCCTTCCTGGACGCGGCTCAGTACCCTCAGCTCACAATCGGGCGAAATCCAGGGATGGAGATCCAGCAGCCGGTCCTGGCTCGCCGGGTCGTGGGTCTCGGCCTGCCAATCCAGTACCCAGCTCAGGTGCTTGCCGGAGAAACCCGCCCCTTTCTGTAACCGGGTCAAGGTTCCCCGTCGGCTGGCGCCGTGCCTTCGCAGTACCACATTCCCGTAAAACAGAAACTCCGTTTTGCGCCGCGTCCAGATTTCCTGCCAGAACTGCATTTCCTCGTAGGTCGTGGTCTTCTTGGCCATCGCGTTGCTCAGGAATTCCTTCGGCGTGCGCAGGCTTTGCGAGACCAGCAGCAGATCGAACTCGTCGCGTGCCGCCCCCAGCCACTTGGCAATTCGCTCCTCGAACTGCTCCCCCTCGCAGTCGGCGCCGAGCACCACCGCGTAGAACATGCCACCCACGCGGAGGAAGCGCGGCAGCCCTTCGATCACCCGGCGGATGATCTGCTCACCGTCGTCGCCACCATCGCGAAAAACGAACCGCGGCCGCAGAGTCGGCACATACGGCGGATGGGTGACGATCCGGTCGAAAGTCAGGCCCTCGACGGGCTCGTAAAGGTCGCCTTCCACCACCTGGACGTTGACGGCGCCGTTGAGCCGCCGGTTGAACTCCGCAAAATGCGCTGATCGCGTAGCGATATCGGATGCCCAGACCCGCACCGCAAACCGCGAGGCGATCAGCGCCGCAATCCCCGTGCCCGTGCCCAGATCGAGGAAGGCGTCGCACGGTCCGTCCGGCATGGCTTCCAGGAAGGTCCGGGTATTTTCGACCACCGCCGGGTAGACCACGTCCGCGGGAAGCCAGTATTTCGCCGAAGGGTCGGGAGCCGTCGCCCGGTCACTCGCGATCAAGACCCCGTGGGGAAGGTTTTCGACCTGCCCCGTCCCAGGATACAGAGTCACCGTCGCGAACATCAGCTCTGCCCGCTCCGAATCCGGCACTACCAGATTCAGCCTTTCCAATATCTCCGCCGCCCCCGCCGGCAGCAAAGCGTCCATCTCCTTGCGGCTCACGTATTCGTTGTCCAGAAAAAGCCGGATCAGCACGTCCAGCCCGTGCTCCGTCTCGGTCGCCACGGCGCGCTGCTGCCGGATCGTGCGATACTCCCAGATCTCCGGAATCTCCAGCCGCCGGCAGATGCCCTCCCGGTTGTACCCGCACTCCTCCAGCAAATCGTGCAGCGCGCGAAACTCCTCATCGCTCCCGAGGCACGGGAGCAACTGGTGTAGCGGATGAGTGTCGACTGGAGCGGAATTCATGTCCCGAGAATATCACTCGCGTTACGCTGAACCCATGACGGCCTACGACGAAGTCGCCTACCCCACGAATCCCAAGCGCACTACGCATCCCGACCACCTCGCCGCCATGGGCCGCATCTTCGGTATGTCCCCGGCCCCGCCCGACCGCTGTCGCGTCATGGAAGTGGGGTGCGGCACCGGCGGGAACCTGATTCCCATGGCCCTCACCCTCCCTGGAGCTTCGCTCCTCGGCATCGACCTGGCTCCCACGGCGATCCAGCGCGGCGCCGCGACCATAAGCCGCCTCGGACTGCGCAACGTCGAACTGCGCGTCGCCGACCTGTGTACCGTCGGGCCCGATCTCGGCCGGTTCGACTACCTCATCTTCCACGGCCTGTACTCCTGGGTTCCCCCTTCGGTCCGCGATCGCATCCTCGGCCTCGCCGGAGAACTCCTGGCGCCCCAGGGCATTGCTTTCGTCAGCTACAACTGTTATCCCGGCCGCCACATTCGAAACCTGTTCCGCGAAATCGTGCGCTATCACGCCTCCCATTTTGCCGAGCCGGAGGAGAAAGTGGCGCAATCCCGCGCCGTCATCCGCTTCCTCGCCGATGTCGCCGAGGGCGGCGTCTACCGCGCACTATTGCGCGAGGAGGCCGACAGCCTGGCCAAACGCCCCGCCGGCGCCGTCTACCACGACGATCTGGCCGAAATCAACGATCCGGTCCTGTTCACCGATTTCGTTCGCCACGCCGCATCTCACGGCCTGCAATATCTCTCCGACTCCGAGTACGCCACCACCCAGGACAGCAACAACGCGTTGAGCAAAATGGACGCCGGCTTCCTGGAGCACGAGCAGTACCTGGATTTCGTTCGCTGCCGCAGCTTCCGCCAGACCCTGCTGTGCCCCGCCGCCATCCCGCTGGAGCGTCCGGTGCGCGGCGAGCGTCTCTCTGGTCTCTGGTTTTCATCCATGGCGCGCGCCGCAGCCTCGGAACGCGAGACCGTGTATGAGTCGAACTACGGAACCAGTCTCCGCACCGATCATCCGCTCACGCGGCGCATCCTGGACGCCCTCATCCAGGCTTACCCCTCGCGCATGGACCTCAACGAAGTTCTTCGCCTCTCCGGCGGCGCGGACGAGTCTATAGTCCTCGAGATTCTCCTAGGCTCTTTCACCGGCGGAGCCGTCGACATCCACTCCATCCCAGCGCCCTGCGCCGGTTCCGCCGGCGAACGTCCGCTCGCCAGCCCGCTCGCGCGCTTGCAGGCAGTGGAGAGCCCGATGCTCGCCACCCTGACACACGTCAACGCTCTCGCCGAAGACGACCTCGGCCGCAGGCTGGTTCAACTGCTCGACGGCACGCGCGATCGCGCAGCCCTGCTCGCCGAGCTCGGGCCGCCCGCCGATGCGGATTCGCTCGAAGAGGCGCTCCGCTTCCTCGCCCGCAGCGGAGTGCTCGTCAGCTAGCCGCAGGGTACTTGGTGTATTCCTTGGGAACCGTGATGCTGGTGTCCAGCCAGGCGCAGCCCTGGAGCGCTTCCGTGGCTGGAACCACGCAGGTCCAGTTACGGGCGATCTTCCCGTACATTTCCGCGATTTCGCCGTTGATCCGGCATTGCCGCCCGGCGATGACGCTGGTACCTGGAATCTCGACCGCTGCAATCTCCGCCTGTGTAGCCGCGTTGGAGACCCCGTCCTTCCACTTTCCGCTCGCGAACAACGAGTTGGCCTTGTCCAGGATGTACTCCAGCACGTCGATGCCCTTCTCCAGGTAAATCACGTACACCCAGCCGTTGTAACTGGCCGCATAACGCAGGGCCGTGCCCAGGTCCTTGGACGTGGACACTCCTCCGATCATCTGGCCGCCGGGTTGAATCTTAATCTCGTCTCTCGCGTTACGCGGCGTAAACCCATTCTTGAACTTGTCGTCGGGATTCGAGGCACTCCCTCGAAAAACGATCCGCCCCATGAGTGTGACAGCCTCCTTTGAATTGTTATCGCACAGTCCGCCGGGCGAGTCACGGAAAACGCCATGTGCTCGCATCCCGAAGGCCTTCACCTGCCCCGCTCAATTCTGGTACTGTGAACGCAATGAAACGTCTGCAACCGGTAATCTGGACCAAGGGCACGCTGCTCAATCCGCAGCACCTCCAGGTGCAGGACCGCTTTCTGGAAAGCAACCTCGAATTCCAGACCGGGCTGCTGTCGTTTCGCCCTTGGGGATTCAGCCGCCTGCGCATCGACCAGGAGGCGCTCTCCAACGGGATGGTGGCCGTCAGCGAAGCCGCCGGCATCTTCCCCGACGGGCTTCTTTTCGATTTGCCCGCCTCCGATGCCGGACCGTCTTCCCGCGTCCTGGCCGACGCCTTTGACCCCGACCAGGAGAGCATCGACGCCTTCCTAGCCGTTCCGAATTACCGCGAACAGGGCATCAACGTGTCCGCCAACGGCCGCGACGTGGACGCGCGCTTTCGCGCCGAGTACGTGATGGTCCGCGACGAAAATACCGGGCTGTCCGAAAAGCCCGTTCAGTTGGCCCGTAAGAACCTGCGCATTCTATTCGAAGGCGAAGCGCAGGAGGGAAACTCGGTGCTGCGCGTCGCCCGCATCCGGCGCACGCCTGCCGGGCTCTTCCAGTTGGACCCGCGCCACGTGCCCCCGCTTCTGGATATCGCCGCCAGCGACTACCTGACCGCCATCGCTCGCCGTCTGGTCGAGATCTTGTCCTCCAGGTCCAGCACGCTGGCCGGCACGCGCCGCCAGAAAAACCAGTCGCTCGCGGATTTCACCGCCTCCGACATCGCCAACTTCTGGCTGCTCTACACCATCAACGCGCACTTCCCCGTCTTCCGGCACCTCTTTGAGGCGCGCGGCGGCCACCCGGAATCGCTCTACTCAGCGATGCTGGCCCTGGCAGGCTCGCTGAGCACGTTCTCCACCTCCGTCCATCCCCGCGAACTGCCGCCCTACGACCACAACGATCTGGGCGGCTGTTTCACGATTCTGGATGAAAAGCTTCGCCTGCTCCTGGAGACCGTGGTGCCCAGCAATTTCGTCTCGCTGCCGCTCAAGCTGGTGCAGCCGTCCATCTACGCCACCGCGCTCGCCGACGACAAGTACCTGCTCAACGCACGCATGTACCTGGCCATCTCCGCCGAAATGAGCCAGGCCGATCTGATCGCCAAGGCTCCGTACCTGATCAAGGTCTGCTCCGCAAGCCACATCGAGCACCTCGTGCGTCAAGCCCTGCCGGGTGTCCCAATGACACACGTCGCGGCGCCGCCCAGCTCGATTCCGGTAAAGCTGGCCTACCAGTACTTCAGCCTGAACCAGGCTGGACCGGCCTGGGAGGCCGTGGGGCGTGCCCGCAACCTGGCGGCGTACATTCCGGCGGAGTTCCCGAACATCCAGGCCGAGCTCATTATCCTCCTGCCGGCCGCGCAGTAGTCCTACCGCCGTGCGAAGTAGATCACCATCACGATCGCCACCACCAGCAGCGCCCCCAGGATAATCACCAGCGGCAGGTAGTTTGTCGGACGCGGCACCGGCGCCGGTACCGGCGGAGCAGACGGCGGTTGAAACTGCGGCGCCTGCACTTGCGGCGGCTGAAACTGCGGCGCTTGAAACTGTGGAGCTTGAAACTGCGGTGCTGGGGCTTGCACTTGCGGCGCAGGAGCTGGCGCTGGCGGCGTCTGCGGTTTCGGGGCTTCGAACATCCGCGTGAATTCGCCCGGACCCTGTGGGGGAGAGGGCGCTGGCGGAGCGGCAGCCGCGCCCGGACTCAGTGGAGGTTCGCCTCCGGTCACCGGCGGCTTCCCGAAGATTCGCGTAAAGTCGCCCGGTGCTTGCGGCGGTGCCGGTGCGCCGGTTCCCGGGACCGGCGGTATCTGTGGGGGCATTCCCACCGAAGCGCCGCCCGCCGATGGCTGGAACAGGCGCGTGAAGTCTCCCGATGGAGGCGGCGGCTGCCCCGGCCGTGGCTGCACGGAGGCACCTGGAGGAGATACCGGCGACGGTCCAACCGCCGGCGCGTTGAACATGCGCGTAAACTCTCCCGGGTCGGCCGGCTTCGGTGTCGCGGGCGGAGGTTGTACGGCCTGCTGCGGGGGTGGCGCCGGGGCAGCCGGGGCTTGAAACAATCGCGTGAACTCACCGGGCCCGGCGGGCTGCGCTGGTGCTGGCTCCTGGGGTTTCGCTGGCGCAGCCGACGGGGGCGCACTTGCGGCAGGAGCAAGGGCCGGGGCCTGGAACAGTCGTGTAAACTCACCGGGCCCAGCGGGCTGCACGGGTGTCGGTTCCGGGGGTTTCGCCGGCGGGGCCGGCGGGGGCGCGCAGGCCGCAGGCGAGGGAGCCGGGGCCTGGAACAGGCGTGTGAACTCTCCGGGCTCGGCCGCCAGCGGAACGGCCGCGGGAGGCTCCACCACGGGCGCAGGTGCGCTGACCGTGAGCGCCGGCGCCGGGGCCTGGAACATCCGGGTGAACTCCCCGGGCTCGGCGGCAGGTGCCGGTGCGGGAGCCGGCGGGGTCATATTGGGCGGCGGCATGGCTGCCCGCAGCTTAGTCAGATCCCATTTGCCCACTCGCGAACCGAGTTCCTCGTGCCCCGAACCCGGCGCCGGTGCGGAGACTTCGTGCGGCGGGACCGAAGGCACTTCCGGCTGCAGCATTGCCGGCGCGGTTTCCACCGCTGGCTGTCCTGGCTCCGGCATCACCCAATCGTCGAACGCCACCCCGATGGGCAGCGGCGGCGTCACCACGTACGGCGTGCCCTCGTTGGAGCCGTGATCCAGGACCTCGGCCCGCTTCTCCGGCGTCAACGTCTGGAGATGTCGCTCCAGGGCCGCTGCCTCTCCCACCAGCAGGTGCACCATGACGAACCGTCCGGTGGCAAGCTGGCGCGCCTTGAATGTCTTGGCGGATTTACCCGGCAGCGGCTCCAACAAGTCGTACTCTGAATAGAAGCTCATACCATGGATCGTTCATCACACATCATGTCACCGCGCACGAGCACGTACAATGTTACATTGAGTCGGATTGTATGCGATCGCTCTCGCGCGTAGTCTGGTCCGAAGGCATGTACCTGGGACCGCACCACTTTCAGGCGCAGTCGCAGTACTTCGAGGACTCGACCAAGTTCGCCATCTCCTCCCTGTGGTTCGCGCCCTACGGCGTCGCGGGCTGCGCGCTCGATGCGGAGGCCCTCCAGAACGGCACTGTTTCCGTGCTGCATGCGCGCGGCATCTTCCCCGACGGCCTCGGCTTTGCCATGCCCGAGTGCGATCCGCTCCCGCCAGCGCGAGCCATCGCCGACCTCTTCCCACCCACCCGCGACAGCCTGACCGTCCTGCTCGCCGTTCCGGAGCGCAGGCCCGGCGGCCGCAACTGCGCCCTATCCGCGGACGACGCGGATTCGGTGCGCTACGTCGCCGATGCCTGCGAGGTCCACGACGAAAACACCGGGGTCGACGAGCGCAAAGTCAACCTTGGCCGCAAGAACCTACGCCTGCTGCTGGACATTGAAGATGCTGCCGGGCTCGCCACACTGCCCATCGCGCGCGTGGCTCGCGACGGATCCGGCCATTTCATTTTCGATCCCGCCTTCATTCCGCCCTGTCTGCAGATCAGTGCCAGCGAATCGCTGATGCTGATGTTGCGCCGCCTGATCGAGATCCTAGAAGAAAAAAGCACTGCCATGAGCCGCACGCCGGGTGGCGCGTCCTTCGCCGAGTTTTCGACGCGCGAGATCGCCAGCTTCTGGCTGCTGCATGCCGTGAATTCCGGGCTCTCGCCGTTGCGCCACCTCTGGATCGCCAAACGCGGCCACCCGGAAGAGCTGTACCTAGAGATGGCTCGCCTCGCCGGCTCGCTCTGTACCTTCGCCATGGACTCCCATCCGCGCGAGATCCCGCTCTACAACCACGACCGGCTCGAGGACACGTTCGCGACTCTCGACCGCCACATCCGGCGCCACCTCGAAACCATCGTTCCCACCAATTGCATCTCGATTCCGCTCAAGCCGGGCGAGAAGTACTTCTATGAAGGCGAGGTCACGGACCAGCGGTGCCTCAACCGGTCGCGCTGGATTCTCGCCGTTCGCGCCGCCTCCGGCGAGGTCGATATCATCAGCAAGACGCCGCAGTTGGTCAAGGTCTGCTCCGCCGCGTTCGTGCCGCAACTGGTGCGGCGCGCCCTTCCCGGCATGGCGCTCACCCATCTCCCCACGCCTCCGCCGGCCGTTTCCGCCCGCGTCGACTCTCAGTACTTCAGCATCAGCAAGGGCGGCCCCTGCTGGGATCACATCCAGCAGACCCGCCGCGTGGGAGTATATGTGCCGGGCGATTTGCCCGAAGTCGAACTGCAACTGCTGGTAGTGCTTGAATCCTGAGGAGCCGTCAGATGGCACAAACCCGAACCGAGAATCTCGCCCTGCACTTTCAGGAAGTCCTGACCGCGATCGTGCGGCTGCGCGCCAACCGGCAGGCTGTCTCCGATGCCGAATCGTTCCGCCAGCACATGCGCGAGGCCCTGAGAGCCGCCGGCGCGGAGGCGCAGCGCACCGGATACACGCTAGAGGATGTCAAGCTGGCGGCATTTGCCGCGGTCGCCCTGCTCGACGAATCGATTCTCAACGCGCAGAATCCGCTGTTCGCGGACTGGCCTCGCAAGCCGCTCCAGGAAGAGATGTTCGGCACGCACGTAGCCGGCGAGACGTTCTTCCAATACGCCCAGCACCTCCTCTCCCGCCCCGATTCTCCCGAAGGTGCGGATATTCTGGAGATCTACTATCTCTGCCTGCTGCTTGGGTACAGCGGACGCTATAGCGTGGGCGGCCGCGGCGAGCTTCAAGCCGTGAAAGACGCCATGGCCGCCAAGATCCGCCGCATTCGCGGCTCGTTCAGCGGACTGGCCCCCGCATGGGCGCTGCCGCCGGAAGCCCCGCGCGCCGCGGGCGCGGATCCGTGGGTCCGCAAGCTCACCTGGGCCGCGATCGGGTGCGCCGTCCTCGCGCTCCTGCTGTTCGTGATTTTCAAGCTGACACTGAGTTCGGGAGTGTCGGACCTGCACGCCATCGCGATGCAGAGCCGGAGTTAGGGGCAGCCCATGGACATGGCCTATCTTGTAGCGGGAATTCTTCTCCTGATCTATCTTGTGCTGGTCTGGATCCTGGGCGGCGTACTGCAGCTCAAATCGCCCGACATCTGGGTCTTCCGCGCCGGTCTGGCGCTCATCGGCGTCGGCGCCGCTGCCGCCTTCGTCTGGTGGCGCCGCTCGCGCCGCGCCGCGCAGGGAGGCCCCGTCGAGCCGGTCGATAGCTCCAACGAAATCGACGTCCTGGTGCGCGATGCGGAAGCCCGCCTGGGCGCCGCGCGTGTCCCCAAGGGCTCGCACATCGGAAATTTCCCGCTGGTGTTCCTGATCGGCGAGACCGGCTCCGCCAAGACCAGCATTTTCCTCAACTCCGGTCTCGAGCCCGAGCTGCTGGCCGGCCAGGTCTACCAGGACAACGCCATCGTGCCCACGCGCGCGGTCAACCTCTGGTTCAGCCGCAATGCGGTATTCGCCGAGGCGGGAGGCAAGCTCCTCGGCGACCGCGGCCTCTGGACTCGCGCCGTCCGCCGCGCCCGTGCCGGCAAACTCAGTCCGGTGGCCGGCGGCGGAGATCAGTCGCCGCGCGCGGCCATCGTCTGCTTCGATGCCGAGCGCTTCACTCAACCCGGCGCTGCTCAAAGCATCTCGGTCAGCGCGCGCAATCTCCACGACCGCCTGATGGAGATCTCCGAGACCCTGGGGATCAACTTCCCGGTCTACGTGCTGTTCACCCGCATGGACCGGCTCCCGTTCTTCCGCGAATACGTGCGCAATCTTTCCAACGCCGAGGCCACCCAGGTGGTCGGCGCGACCCTGCCGTTGAGCGGGCCGCAGGCCGCGGGAGTGTACGGTGAGCAGCAGGGCGCGCGCGTGGGTGCCTCGTTCGACAGCCTGTTCCGGTCGCTGTGCGACGCGCGCTGCGAGCTGTTGCCGCGCGAAGGCGATGCCGCCATCCTACCCGCCACCTACGAATTCCCGCGGGAGTTCCGAAAGCTGCGCGGGCTGATCGTGCAGTTTCTGGTGGACCTCTGCCGGCCCAGCCAGCTCACCACCGCGCCCTTCCTGCGCGGCTTCTACTTCTCCGGTGTCCGCCCCATCACCGTGGACGAGTACGCGCCGGTTGCGGCGCCGGTCGAACCGCCTCCCTCCGGCATTCCCGAAGCTACCGGCATCTTCCGCCCCGGTCAGCGTCCCCAGGCCCCGGTGCAGCAGCGCGTTACCGGCTCGCGCCGCGTGCCGCAATGGCTGTTCCTCAGCCACCTCTTCCACGACATCGTGCTTCAGGACCGCGTGGCCCTCGGCACCAGCTCTTCCAGCACCAAGACGAACTTCGCGCGCCGTGTGATGCTGGCCTGCGCGGCAGGTCTTTGCCTCATCCTTGCCGCCGGCTTCCTCACGTCGTGGCTGCGCAACCGGAGCCTGGAGAATCGCGCGATCGATGCGGCGCGCGGAATTCGCTCCAGCGAATCGACCGGACTCGATCTCGCTTCGCTCGACGCGCTCCAGCGGCTGGATACGCTGCGTCAAACGTTGACGGAACTCGACACCTACGAGCGCGAGGGCGCGCCTCTCAGCATGCGCTGGGGCCTGTACTCCGGCAACGACGTATTCATCGAGGCCCGCCGCGCGTACTTCAATCAATTCCGCAAGCTGCTCTTCAACCAGACGCAGAATTCGCTGCTCGCCACGCTGGAGAGGCTTCCCGCGACTCCGGGACCGCAGGATGAATACGGCCCAGTGTACGATGCGCTGAAAGCCTACCTGATCACCACTTCGCATCATCAGTACAGCACGAGGGCCTTTCTGGCGCCGGTCCTGATGCGGCATTGGACGGCGGGCCGTTCGGTGGATCCGCAGCGCACCCAGTTGGCTCGCGCGCAGTTCGAGTTCTACGCGGACCAACTGAAGGATGCCAATCCCTACGCCTCCGATAACGACGGCTCCGCCATCGAACGCGGACGCCGCTACCTGGCGCAGTTCGCCGGCAGCGAGCGCGTCTACCAGAACATGCTGGCCGATGCCGCCAAGACCAATGCGCCGCTGCAGTTCAATCGCCGGTTCCCGGGCTCGGCCGAGGTGGTCGTGGACACGCACGAAGTGGCCGGCGCGTTCACCAAGGGCGGCTGGACCTTCATGAAGGATGCCCTGCGCCATGCCGACAAGTATTTCAGCGGCGAGCAGTGGGTGCTGGGCGATCAGGCCACCGCCAATTTCGATCGCGCCAAACTCGAGCAGCAGCTTCACGACCGCTACGTGGCTGACTTTATCGCGCAGTGGCGCGCGTATCTCAAGGCCGCGTCGGTGGTCAAATACGCGGGCATCCCCGACGCGGCGCAGAAGCTGAACCTCATGGCCGGGAACCAATCGCCGCTGCTGGCTCTCTTCTGGCTCGCTTCGCAGAACACGGCCGTGGACGAACCCAAGGTCGCGAACGCGTTCCAGCCGGTGCAGACCGTGGTGCCGCCGGCCAGTGTGGACCGCTACATCGCGGCGCCCAACCAAGCGTACATGGGTGCGCTGGCGGCGTTGCAGGCGTCGTTGGAGCAGGTCGCCTCGAAGCCCGGGCCGGTCGGCGAAGCTGACGCCGGCCCGGTACTGAACAACGCGGGCAGCGCGAAATCGTCGGCGCGCGGCCTGGCGCAGGCATTCACGCCCGATCCCGACGGCAAGGTCGACCGGATGTCGCAGACCTTGCTGGAAGACCCGATCACCAACGTCGAGGCCCTGCTGCGCACGCTCGGCCCGGCGGAGTTGAACGGCAAGGGCAAGGGCCTGTGTACCCAGATGCGACCCGTGCTGACCAAGTACCCGTTCACACCCGGCGCCACGCAGCAGGCGACCCTGGCCGAAGTCAACTCGATCCTGCGCCGGCCCGACGGCGCTCTGTGGGCGTTCTACGATGCCAACCTCCAGCGACTCCTGCCGAAGCAGGGCGCGCAATATGTCGCGGCGAGCGCCGGAGCGATCACGTTGAACCCCACCTTCGTAGGGTGGTTCAACCGCTGGGCCGCGCTGGCCGACGCCCTTTACGGCGGCGGCTCGCAGGATCCGCACCTGGTCTACACCCTGAAGCCCGTGCCCAGCGAAGGCATTGAAGGCCTGACGCTGCGGCTCGACGGCCAGACGCTCACCACCACAGCCGCCGGCGGCGCAGCTAAGCAATTCACCTGGCCGGGAACCACCACGCGCGAAGCCAAGGCGTCGGTCAAGTTCGGCGGCACGGACCTCGGCTGGTCGGACAACGACGGCCTGTGGGCGGTCTTCCAGTTCTTCGAGGAAGCCGAGCGCTGGGTTCCCTCCGGCGGATCTTACCAGCTCGAATGGACCGTCCGCGCAGGCAAGAAACCCATGACTCTCCCCAGCGGCAAGCCGCTGACCGTGCGGTTCGAGCTCAACATGGGTGGCGCCCCCGCAGTGTTCGAGAAGGGTTACCTCTCCAAGTTCGGCTGCGTGGCCGACGTGGCGAAGTAGGGCG
Organism: Candidatus Acidiferrales bacterium; assembly: GCA_035499435.1. Lineage (GTDB taxonomy): Bacteria > Acidobacteriota > Terriglobia > Bryobacterales > Bryobacteraceae > Solibacter. Next base: position 34,603 of record DATJYW010000324.1, read on the forward strand.
ACATTTCAGACTCCAACTCTGCTAGACTCTCACCCCAGAGGGATTGGGTAGGTGACTGTCATGCCGCGCCGTGCGCCGGCGACGACCGGCGTATTCTGCATTCTTGCGATCGCCGCGTTGGGCGCCGATTCGCCCCAGGTTTCGGTCAAGCCCCGCAATCCGTCCGCGGGTGTTCTGCCCAATATCCGCGTGGACAGCAACCTGGTGCTGATTCCCGTCAGCGTGACCGATCCGAAGAACCGCGCGGTCACCGGTCTTCAGCGCGAAGACTTCCGCGTCTTCGAAGGCAAGGCCGAACAGACCCTGGTGCAGTTCGCCCGGGAGGACGCGCCGCTCTCGGTCGGAATCGTCTTCGATTCCAGCGGCAGCATGCAGACCAAACTCGCCAGAGCACGCGAGGCCGTGAAGCGCTTCCTCGCCGCGGCCAACCCGGAAGACGAATTCTTCCTGGTGAGTTTCAGCTCGACCGCGAAACTCGCCGTGTCCTTCACGCCCGACCGGGACGATATCCGGAACCACCTCCTCTCTACTCACTCCGCCGGCCGCACCGCCCTTCTCGATGCCGTCTGCCTCGCTATGGACTACATGAGGAACGCGCACAATTCACGAAAAGCGCTGCTGGTGATCTCCGATGGCGGCGATAACGACAGCCGCTACACCGAGGCGGAGATCCGCCGCCGCGTGATCGAATCCGACCTGTGGATCTACACCCTCGGCATCTACGAAAGCCGCGGCATCATGCTTCCCGAAGGGGACCACGGCGAACTGCTCATGCAAACCCTCGCCGAGCAAAGCGGCGCCAGGCACTTCGCGGTCCAGAACACAGCGGAACTGCCCCAGATCGCGGAGAACATCGGACTGGAGCTACGGAATCAGTACTTGATCGGCTACCGGCCGGCGACTTCGTCGCCTGGTAAGTATCACCGCGTGCAGGTGAAGGTAGTCGACCACCGTGAATACCGGGTCGCCTGGCGGCCTGGGTACTTCGAGCCGGAGTAGGGCCCAAGCGGGCCAGGAGGCCCGCGTTACTCTTCCTGGGTGCTCAGGCGCGCGATCACGTTCAGGTCTTCGAGCGTCGTGGTATCGCCTTTGACCTCGCCTCCGGCCGCGATCTCCTTCAGAAGCCTCCGCATGATCTTGCCGCTGCGCGTCTTGGGCAACGCTTCGGTGAAGCGGATGTCGTCGGGCTTGGCCAGCGACCCGATCTCTTTGGCCACCCACTGCCGCAGCTCTTCTTTCAGCTCCGGACTCGGGGGGTTGCCGGCTTTCAAGGTAACAAAGGCCGCGATCGCCTGACCCTTCAAATCGTCGAGCCGCGCCACCACCGCCGCCTCGGCCACCTTATGATGAGCGACCAACGCGGACTCCACTTCCATCGTGCTCAGCCGGTGACCTGACACGTTGATCACGTCGTCGATGCGGCCCATGATCCAGAAGTAGCCGTTTTCGTCCTTGCGGGCGCCATCCCCGGTGAAATACATGCCGGGGAGCTGCGACCAGTATTGATTCTCGTAGCGCCGCGGGTCGCCGTAGATGGTGCGCAGCATGGCGGGCCATGGCTGCTTGAGGACCAGGAAGCCGCCGCCGCCGTTGGGCACCGGCTCGCCCTCGCGCGTGACCACGTCGGCGATCACTCCGGGCATGGGCCGCGTGGCCGAGCCCGGCTTGGTGGGCGTCGCGCCCGGCAGCGGGGCGATCATGATCATGCCGGTCTCGGTCTGCCACCAGGTGTCGACGATGGGGCACCGATTGCGCCCGATGTTTTCGCGATACCACATCCAGGCCTCGGGGTTGATGGGCTCGCCGACCGTTCCCAGCAGGCGCAGGCTTTTCATGCCGTGCTTCGCCGGCCATTCGGTACCGAAGCGCATGAACGCGCGGATGGCCGTGGGCGCGGTGTAGAAGATGTTCACCTTGTGCCGGTCGATGATCCGCCAGAAGCGGTCGGGCTCGGGGAAATTGGGAGCGCCCTCGTACATCAGGCTGGTGGCGCCGTTCTGCAGCGGCCCGTAGATGATGTAGCTGTGCCCGGTCACCCAACCGATGTCGGCGGTACACCAGTAGACGTCCTCGTCTTTGAGGTCGAAGACCCATTTCGACGTGATGTAGGTGCCGACCGAATAGCCGCCGGTGGTGTGCAGGATGCCTTTGGGTTTGCCGGTGGTACCCGAGGTGTAGAGGAGGTACAGGGGATGCTCGGCGTCGAGCGGTTCGGCCGGGCACTCGTCGGAGGCGTTGGCCATGAGCTCGTGCCACCAGTGATCGCGGCCGCCGAACATGCTCTGCGGCGTGCCGGTCCGCTTGTAGACGATGACGTTCTTCACCGTCGGACAGTGGACGAGCGCCTCATCGACGGCGGGCTTCAGCTTTACTTCGGCGCCGCGGCGATAGGAGCCGTCCTGGGTGATCACCAGGCACGCCTGGGAATCGGTGATGCGGTCCACCAGCGCGTTGGCCGAGAATCCGCCGAACACCACCGTGTGCGGGGCGCCGATTCGGGCGCAGGCCAGCATGGCGATGGGCAGCGCCGGGCACATCCCCATGTAGATAGCGACACGGTCACCTTTTTTCAGGCCAAGCGACTTGAGGACGTTGGCGAACTTGCAGACCTCGATCAGCAGTTGCTGGTAGGTGAGCGTCTGCACCTCGCCCGGCTCGCCTTCCCAGATGAGCGCGGCCTTGTTGCGCCGCGGGCCGGCGACGTGGCGGTCCAGGCAGTTGTAGGAGAGGTTGATTTCTCCGCCGGAAAACCACTTGGCCCAGGGACAGTTCCACTCCAGCACCTTGTCCCAGGGCTTGAACCAGTGCAGCTCGCCGGCGATCCCGCCCCAGAACTTCTCCGGATCGGTGGCCGCCTCCTGGTAGAGACGTTCATACTCCTCCATGCCGCGAACGTGAGCGTTGGAGCGGAACTCATCGGAGCATTCAAAGACTCTGCTTTCATGAAGTACCGAATCGATATTGGTTTGAGTAGGTGCAATCGACATGAATTATCCCTTTCCGAGTGTCTGGAACCTCAGGCGGTGGCGCGCCGTGCCGCGGTGCCCGAGATGCGCGGCTCATGCGTGGGCCGTTTGGCCAGCAGCTCACAGAGCAGGGCCACGGCTGCCAACGCAGCCGCTGCATAAAAGGCAGCCTGGTAGTTATGATACTTGTCGAACAGAACTCCGCCGATGCGAGGGCCGATGATGCCCGCCACGCCCCAGGCGGTAAACAGCATTCCATAATTGATGCCGGCGTTCTTGGTTCCCCAGAAGTCCGCCGTGGCCGCCCCGTTGACGGAAAGCTGAGTGCCATAGCACCAATAAACCACAAACACGACCAGGTACAACAGCGCGACGTTGCCGCCCGCGGCATAAAGGAGCGGCATGGCCAGCATGCTGATGCCGATCATGACGCGCAGCACGTTGATGCGGCCCAGCTTGTCCGACATCCAACCGGAGAGGATGCGGCCCGAGGCATTGCCGCAGGCGCCGATCACCAGGGTCATGGTGGTGAGGGCGGCCGCCGCGATGCCGGCGCTCCTGGCGAACGGCACCAACTGGCTGATCACCATCAGGCCGGCCGAGCAGCCCAGCGCATAGGCGATCCACATCAGGTAGAACGCCGGAGTGGCCAGCACCTCGCCGGGGCTGAACTCATACGTGGTAGCCGCGGATTTCGATGCCGCTGCCGGCGTCCAGCCCGCGGGCCGGTAACCTGCCGGCGGGTTCTTGAGCAGGAAGGCGCCGATCATGGTCATCACCAGGAAGATCGCGCCTAATATCTGGAACGTCGTGGCCAGTCCGTAGGCCGGGATCAGTTTCAACTGGGCCAGGGGTCCAAAAATCGCCGATCCCGCGCCATATCCGCCCACGGCGAGCCCGACTGCCAGCCCGCGCTTGTCCGGGAACCACTTCGCCATGACCGGAATCGGCGTCGCATAGCCGAAGCCGTTGCCCAGGCCGCCGACTACGCCAAAGCAGACGAACAGATACGTCAGGCTCGTGGTGAACGAGCACAGGAAGAATCCCAGGCTGACGAGAATGCCGCCCGCCAGCGAGCAGTAGAACGGGCCGATCTTGTCCTGAATGCGGCCGGCCACCACGAACGTCAGCGCGAACACCATCACCGCGATGGTGAAGACCATGGAAGTATCCGCGCGCTTCCAGCCGAACTGCTTCTCAAGGGGAGCCACAAACACGCTCCAGGCATACAGGGTTCCGAGGGCCAGGTTCATCGAGAGCCCGCCCACAACGCGCCACCAGCGGCTGAGGCCGGGGGTCTGCGTCGCTTGCATGTCGTCGTTAACCATGGCTTGTCTCCTACCAGTAGAGGATCTGCAACTGCATGGTGAATTCGTTACTCGCCTTGAGGGTGGCGCTGTTCTGCGGCAAGGCGCGCAGATATTGGAACGTCCACTTCAGATTCTGGCCATGAATGTAGACGTTGGCTCCCGCGCCGAAGCGGTTGATGTCTTTGGAGGCATTCACCGGGTCGACGAACGTCTGTGCCTCGTACTTGGCAAAGGGCTGAAGCCTGGCCCGATGGAGGTAGTAAGCCGCCTCCGCGAGATATCCGTACTGGTTGGGGATGTTGGTGAACTTGGTGTGGCCGTCGTAGTGGCAGAACTGGAACTGTCCCGCGAACTCGTCGCCGTGATTCACCGGCAGCGCGGCGGCCATGTTCGCCGACTGCGCGCGATACGAGCCCTGCAAATCGAATCCGCCATCCACAGCCAGTATCTTCTGTTTGCCGAGCATGGTTCCGGCGAACAGGTATCCTTTCTCGGGTGTGAAGAAATCATACTGCAGATAGCCGGTGGTGCGGGGGGAGTCGTGGGCGTTGGCATCCCGCTGTCCGGCGAATTCTCCGATGCGGTACAGAAGACGATCCTTGAGGAAGAATCCCTTGGCCTCGAATCCGACGTCGCGCAGCGCCACGGACTGGGTGGGCGAGTTTTCGACCGTGGACACGGGGCTGACGTCGAGGGTGACGTAGCTCTGCGGCGATTGCAGCCCGTTGCGGTTGAACGGAACGATCATCATTCCGCCGACCACCTGGAATTCCCTGGTGGGCCGCCATTCGAGCAGCGCGTCCTGGAGAATGAAGCCGGTCGAGAGGTTCTTGGGGGTGATTCCCAGCTTCGGATCGTCGGTCTGGATGAACACGCTGATGTCCTTACCGATATCGGCGCCCATGATGAGGCGCGCCCGGCGCAGGTAGTAGTTCTGCTGGTATTCTTGCGCGCCGGTGGAGTCCTGCGTCCAATCGGCCCACATTTGACCCATGACGCCGAATCGGAAGGTGACATCTTCGTTTTTGAGAGTGATCTGTGCCGATGCGGGCGCCGCGGCGAGCGCGAGCAAGGCAACTATGGCGCATGACAGCGCGACAAGAGAGCGAGCCTTGGACATTTCTGTCCTCCTGACTTTTCGGTGGTTTAGCGTGGGCGCTGGTGATCCCCAGCCAGCGCCGCAGGCGCGGACGCGCATCCCTGCCAACAAGGTTTCACATGGACCACTTCCCCGACGTTCCCGCCTCGGTGGTCTGTGACGGCCTTGAGGGGAATTTGGACCGAGTATCTCATGTTCCAAAGCGTAATTCAAGAAAAAAAGATGAAAATATCCACAATCATGAAATTGGCGCTGCGCGATTTGCCCCAAGGGGTTGGCTAGCCGAGGTGGACGATGGGGTCGGCTCGTCAGGCGTTTTGTTGAAAACAAAGAACTAATTGGGTTCGTTCGGCACTCGCGGCTTCGCAGGCGCATTGGACGTCCAAAAGGGATTCGTGGCACGCGACCTCTCCTGTGCCGAACGTAGCACGGTGAGGCAAGGGATTAGGGGCACGAATCGGATAAGTGGATTTGAATCAACGAAAATAACTGGGAGGTTCTTGGGACTGAAAAAGGTTTGCGCCGTCTCGCGGCGTATGGTTTTCCGTAAGCAATTGATCTATCACGCCCCGAAATGGAGCAAACTGTTCCCCTGGAACGCAGGCACCGTGAGGCGCTGGAATGGATCCGGACAAAATATGACTCGCGCTAACAACGCCAGAATCGCTGGCTTTACATTTCTCATTTACATCGTGGCGGGAATAGCCAGCATGATGTTATTCGGCAGAGCGGCGAGCGGAGCGGGGGCCGCAGCGAAGCTCGCGGGGATCGCCCAACATACCTCAGAGATGGGGATCGTGGTGTTGCTTGGCTTTATCCAATGCTTCGCGGCCTTGATCCTGGCTGTGACGCTCTACGCAATCACGCGCGAGCAGGATCCCGATATAGCTATGTTGGCGATGGCGACGCTCCCGACGACCGCCGCCGACTGCTGGAGGATGTCTCAAATGCCGAGTACGCTCCCGCGGCACTATCCGGTACTGCTTCGGAATTTCTGCTGTTCGTTCGCGGCGACATGCTGATGGCCCAACCATTTGCGGCTGCGAACTTGCAGGTCCAGGGCGAACCGTTCGTCGTCCTGGAAAAGATCACGCGACGAGTGAACATTCCTGGCGGATCGTTTTCGGCTTCACGTAGTGGCGTACTTCTGGTAAGCGCGCCGGTATTCGGAAGCCAACTGACGTGGTTTGACCGGGCCGGACAACGGACCGGCACGATTGGCGAACCGGGCCTATATCTGTCGCCGGGGATCTCGCCCGACGAAAAGAGCCTGATTGTGGATCGGATTGACCCAGCCACGTTTTCTACCAATGTATGGCTATTTTCCTTCGGCGGGACTGCGTCGCGTTTCGCGTTTAGTCAGGCCCAGCGGCCGGTATGGTCGCCGGACGGCAAGCAGATCGCGTACGAAGCTCTTGATACAGCAATCTACGAAAAACCAGCCTCCGGCAAGGAAGACCAGACCTTGCTTCTGGCACCGGGCCATACTCCGCCGGATGGACGGGTTCCCTGCGACTGGTCGCGGGACGGGCGCTTCCGGATCTTTGCGGAGATGAACGAGAAGACAGGTTTTGACCTGTGGAAACTTCCCATTGGCGGGGGCCGGAAACCTGTTGCATTGCTGAACGGGGAATTCAACGAATTCTGTGGAGTGGTGTCGCCGGATGGCCGCTGGATCGCTTATTCGTCTGACGAGTCCGGGCGAGCCGAGATATACGTGCAGCTCTTACCCGAAGATGGCCCGATGACAGGGCGCAAATGGCAAGTTTCCTATGAGGGCGGGTCGTGGCCGAGATGGAGGCGAGATGGAAAAGAGCTCTTTTATCTGGATGGAGAAAGGAGCATGGTTGCAGTCAGTGTGGCGCGAGTCGATAGCTTCGAGCCCGCGACTCCCAGACTCCTCTTCTCCACAGGAATTCACGGTCCGGACGCGCTTCGACGTGTCGGCCGATGGTAGCCGGTTCATAATTCCGGCGGAGACGAGCGGGGAGAATATTATGGCCCTACGGTAATTCTGAATTGGACGGGTACGCTCAGGCCGTGAGGCGGGCGAGGGATCGCCAGATTGGCCGTTTGAGAGATCGAGGCTTCAGACCGGGCGAATGCGTCTGCCGCCGTTTGCGTTGGAAAGACCGTGGGCAGATCGCGCCGACCGCGACGACACCGGTTATTCGTAAACGGTTTTTGCTAGACAACGTGAACGCGCGCGCCTGCGAAGCCTTGGATCCTCCGCTGACCAACCGGTCCGGCTTCTGAACTCTTGTTTACCGGAATGTAGACGGCCGGACACAGGGATTGCATTGCCGGCGTAGTGCCCGCCTATGGCGGATACCGGCGTCCGCCTCCGACTGTTACCGATCTGGGCGGATGACGCAAGCCGGGGCCCGCCTGCCCAGCATTCAAGTTGACGAAAACGCGCGACGCTTCCTTCTGGGCCGGCCGCGCGGCGGAATCATCACCATTCGGCGGAACGGCGTTTATAACCGGCCAATCACTGGTCAGGGGCGTCGATTACGTCAGAGCCGTACACAGTATCGTTATCAGGATCTCGCCCGCCGGTTTCCGGTAGCCGCCTTCCGCGGCTACTGATAAGCCATGATGATCGCACTGTTATCGACTTCGCCGTAACCGGCAGCCTCCAATTCTTCGAGCAACCGCCGGTGGACTTCGGATAGCGGAGTCTTCGCATGGTAGGTTCGCGCCGCGGCCAAGATGAGGCGGACATCTTTCAGGTGCTGCGACAGCCGCGCCTCGACAGTGAAGTCGTGGTGCAACATTTTCTCGCCTTTATCGTCCATCACGCGGGAGTAAGCAGCACCGGCCTTCAGGACCTCGAGCGCGTCGGTGGGCGAAACACCGCACGCAGCGGCGAACGACAGCGCTTCGGCCAGCACGGCGCGATGGAGTCCGAGGGCGAGGTTGGCGATCAACTTCATGCGGGCTCCGGCGCCGTAGGAACCCAGATAGAAGACGCGTGAAGCGAAGGTGCGAAACAAGGGCGCGACAGCCTCGAATGCCTGGCGTTTGCCGCCGGCCATGACCACGGCCCGGCCATTGCGGACTACCTGGCTCGAGCCGAGCACGGTCGCGTCCAGGTAATCGACGCCGGCCTTAGCCAGCCTCTCGCCGGCGGCGGCCATGGTTTCCGGTTCGCCGGTGGTGGTATCGACGATAGTGGTTCCCGGCTTCAGCTCCATGCCGGCAAGCACCTCTTTGACCACGTCCGATGTGGGGAGGCTGAGAATGATGGTGCGGCACGCACGGGCCACCTCCATGGCGGAGCTTGCGCCGAGGCGGCGTTCGGGCACAATGTCGTAGCCGAGGACCGTGTAGCCCGCCGCGGAGAGCCGGGAGGCAATTGCAGAACCGAGGAGGCCGACGCCGATGAGGCCAATGGTTTCCATACCCGAATAATTTATGACGAATTGGTACGTCGCGCACCAGCGGGCTGAAGCCCGCTGCAGGCTTAAAGCCTGCCCCACCAGGGGTCGCTCAAAGCGCGCGCCGGTGCGCGATTGCAGGAAGGCGATGCGGGAGGCTTTGGGGTCCTGAAACGGATGGTTCGCCAGCAGCACCAGAGGGTAAGCAGTTATGGGACTGTGGCGACTTTATATAGTACGAGGTTGCCATCGGACCACCGACCCCAATAGTACTGTTTTCCGCAATTTATGTCAGATTATATAGGGTGGAGGTCAAGGGAATGAAGCGAGTCCTCTTGGTAGCGGCGGCTCTCACGCTAGCCGCCGTTGTGGCGCCGGCGCAGAAGAAGCGGGTGGCGGTCATGAATTTCGATTATTCGACGGTCCAGAGCAGCGTATCGGCGATCTGGGGCACGAACCAGGACGTCGGGAGGGGCATCGCGGACCTGCTGGTGGACAAGCTGGTCAACGACGGCACCTATTCCGTGATCGAGCGCAAGGCGCTGGATAAGATCCTCGCCGAGCAGAACTTCTCGAACAGCGATCGCGCCGACCCGAATTCGGCGGCGAAGATCGGCAAGGTGCTGGGTGTGGAAGCCATCATCATCGGCAGCATCACGCAGTTCGGCCGCGACGATAAAAAGACCAGCGTCGGCGGCGGGGGCGTCGGCGGGATCACGGGACGCTTCGGGATCGGCGGGGTGTCGAAGAAGGAGTCGAAGGCGGTGGTGGCGGTGACGGCGCGCATGATCAATACCGATACGGCGGAAATATTGGCCAGCGCCACGGGCACCGGCGAATCCACGCGGTCGGGCACCAGCCTGATCGGCGCGGGCGGCGGCGGCGGCGATGCGGGCGGCGGGGCGTTCGACATGCACGGCTCGAACTTCGCGAACACGATCCTGGGCGAGGCGGTGCACAAGGCGGTGAACGACATGGCCCAGCAACTCGAGTCCAAGGCTGGCAATCTGCCGACCAAGGTAGTGGTGATCGACGGGCTGGTGGCGGACGCGTCGGCGGATGGCACGGTCGTGATCAACGTCGGCTCGACGGCGGGGGTGAAGGTGGGCGACACGCTGGCGATCAAGCGCGTGACGCGCAAGATCACCGATCCGGCGACGGGCAAGGTGATCCGGCAGATGGAGGACACGGTGGGCCAGATCAAGATCACCGAGGTGGATTCCGGGTCGGCGGTGGGCAAGTTCAGCGGCTCGGGGGCTCCCAAGGTGGGCGACACGGTGAAGAGCCAGTAAGGAGCGCCATGAACCTCGAGATCGGCAGTATCGTCGGCGATTACCAGATCGTGGAGGCGCTGGGCGCAGGAGGGATGGGCAAGGTCTTCAAGGTCCGGAACACGATTTCAGACCGGATCGAGGCGATGAAGGTGCTGCTGCCCGACCTGGCGGGCGAACCGGACCTGGCCGACCGGTTCCTGCGCGAGATCAAGGTGCTGGCCAGTCTCGAGCACCCGAACATCGCGGGGCTGCGGACTGCGCTGCGGTTCGAGAACCAGTTGCTGATGGTGATGGAGTACGTGGAGGGTGTGACACTCGATCACCGGCTGCAGCAGGGGCCGCTGCCGTTCCCGGAGGCGGCGCGGTGCATCGGGCAGGTACTGGCGGCGCTCTCCTACGCTCATGGCCGGGGCGTGATTCACCGCGACATCAAGCCGGCCAACATGATGCTGACACGGGACGGCACGGTGAAGCTGATGGACTTCGGAATCGCCAAGAGCGCGACCGACCGGAAGCTGACCATGACCGGGACGACGATGGGCTCGCTGTACTACATGTCGCCGGAACAGATCCAGGGGGCGCAGACGCTGGACGCGCGGTCGGACCTGTACTCGGTGGGCGTGTCGCTGTACGAGCTGGTGACCGGGAAGCATCCATTCGACGGCGACAGCCAGTTCGCGATCATGTCGGCGCACCTGCAACAGAACCCGGTGCCGCCGATCACGCTGGATCCACGGCTTCCGCAGGGGCTGAACGACCTGATTCTGTTCTCGGTGAACCGCGATCCGAATACGCGGTTTCAGACGGCGGAGGCGTTCCGGAACGCGCTCAACAGTGTGGCGGGACATCCGGCGGTGTCTGCTTCGGCTGCGCCTGCGGCGGCTGCGGCTGCGGCTGCTCCGCAGGCTGCGCGTGCTGCGCCTGCGGCGCCGGCTGCGAAGTCGCATCGGGCGCTGTGGGCCACGGTGGGGGCACTGTGCTGCGTCGGCATCCTGGTGGCGGCGATCACGCTGGCGCCGTGGAAGAAGACTTCGGCGGGGACGCCGCAGGAGCCGGCAACTCCGGCTGCGGCGACGACGCCGGCTCCCGCGCCTGCGGCGAATCCCGAAACGGCCCCGCCGGCTGCGCCGGCGGTGGAGGCTCCGGCTCCCGCGTCTGCGGCGTCCACGCCCGCGCCGGTGGCGCCGGCGGCGCAGCCCAAGACGGCCAGGCACGCTTCGCCGGCACCAGCTTCGGCGCCGGCTTCAGAGCCGGCTCCGCCTGCAGCTTCGCAGGCTCCGCCACAGGCTCCGCCGCAAGCTCCCGCGGCACAGGCTCCGCCTCAGCCCGACCTCTCGGCACAGCGCGCGGAGGCGCAGAAGGTGCGGGAGGAACTGGTCACGCTGTCGGCGCGCGCAGCCTCGATCCATAGCACCCTGGACAACGTCCGCAGGAGCCAGGCGGCCAGCGGGCTCGGCATGAGGGGCGACTGGCTGCAATCGGTGAGCCTGATGGATTCGTTCCTGCGAGGTTCCAACGATGCGCTGGCGGCGGGGGATACGGCCACGGCGAAGGACCTGATGGAGAAGGCCGAGCGGCAGGTGGACAAGATGGAGAAGGCGCTGAACAAGTAGGGCGCGCTACGCGTGCTTGGACCGGCTGAAGCCGGTCCCACAAAAAAAAGCTCCTGGACGGGTCCTGCGACGCGATCCCGTCCGGGAGCGCAGGGATTCTCCCACTGAGAAACTAGCTACAGCCGCTGGTGCCGCCGCAGTTGCCACACTTGTAGCAACTGCCGTTGCGGGTCATGATGCTGCCGCACTCGGAGCACAGAGGCGCATCGGCGGCGACGGGGGTGAAGGGCAAGTCCTGCTGCGGGTCGGGCTCGGTGGGACGCAGGGTCATGGTCTCGCCAGCCTCGGTCACCGCATATTCGTTGCCCAGGAACTTGGCGCCGAGCCAGCGGAAGATGTAATCCATGATCGACTTGGCGTAGGGGATCTGCTGGTTCCCGGTCCAGCCGCTGGGCTCGAAGCGGACGTGCGCGAACTTATCCACGAGGAACTTGAGGGGCACGCCGTATTGGAGGTTGAAGCTGACGGCGGTGGCGAAGGCGTCCATGAGGCCGGAGATGGTGGAGCCTTCCTTGGCCATGGTGATGAAGATCTCGCCTGGCGCGCCGTCGTCGTACATGCCGGCGGTGATATAGCCTTCGTGGCCGCCGATGGAGAACTTATGGGTGATGGAGCGGCGCTCGTCAGGCAGTTTTCGTCTGACCGGACGATAAACGACCTTTTCCACTAACTTCTCCGCGGCGGGAGCGGCGACGGCGGTGGCGATAGCCTTTTTGTCTTTGCCGGCGCCCGAACTGAGCGGCTGCACCCGTTTGGAATTGTCGCGATAGATGGCAACCGCCTTTAACCCGAGCTTCCAGCTCTCGGTGTAGGCGTTCATGATTTCCTCCACCGTCGACTCCTCGGGCATGTTGATGGTCTTCGAAATCGCGCCGGAAATGAACGGCTGCACCGCCGCCATCATCCGCACGTGACCCATGTAGTGGATCGACCGCACGCCGTTCTGCGGACGG
>DATJYW010000325.1:0-3711 GCA_035499435.1 Candidatus Acidiferrales bacterium
GTTCCGAGGACGCCTGAAACTCGCGACGGCTCTCCGGGGATGGCGCTCACATGGCTTACTTCATGCGGCGTGAACCGGTACAAAAGTTCCCGTTGTGCCCGTTGTCTCTCGTTTGTTTTCAATCGCGCTTTCTCTCACAACAGGTACATGAGTACCGGTTTTCAGGCAACTCTCCTGGAGGCTCGAGGCGTTGAAAGAGACGGTTGAATTCCTGGCGAATCACGGATATTGGCTCCTCTCCGGGGCGGTGCTCGGGCGCCAGGCTTGCCTGCCCGTGCCGGCGAATCTTCTCCTCGTCGCCGCCGGAGCGTTGGCGCATCGGGGAGAACTGCACTTCGCGTCGATTCTTGCCTCGGCCGTGCTGACCTTTATCCTGGCCGATCTGGCGTGGTACGAGGCCGGGCGGCGGTGGGGAGACCGGACGCTGCACCTGCTTTGCGGCTTCTCCCGCGACCCGGCGGCGACTGTCCGCCGCGCGACCACGGCTTTCTCCCGCCACGGTGTGCGTACGCTGGTGATTTCCAAGTTCGTAATCGGCGTCGATGCCGTCGCGGCGCCGCTGACCGGTGCAGCGGGAGTGTCCCCGGCGAAGTTCGTAATGTTCGACTGTGCTGGAGCCACGCTCTGGTCGGCCTCCTACGCAGCCTTGGGCTACGTCTTCAGCGACCAACTGGACCGTGTCGCCGTCCATGTAGTAAGGATGGGCGCCGTTCTGGGCGGTCTCGCGGCGGCGGCCGCGGCGATCTATTGCGCGGAACGTATCGCGCGCGGGCTCCGGTTCGTCCGGCAATTCGCGCTCGAACGAATTAGCCCGGAAGAGCTTTACCGGAGGCTGAGCGCGGGCGACGATATCCTGCTCCTCGACTTGCAGGGGCATCCTGGCAGCAAGAACGGGGAAGCGCCGGCGATTCCAGGCGCGATCCGTATCGACCCGCGGAAGCTGGAACTGTACAAGGACGTGGAAATCTCACCGTCGCGCGACGTGGTCCTTTATTGTGCCTCTCCCGGTGAGTTTATAAGTGCGCGAGTGGCGCTCGCGCTGCGCCAGAAGGGCATCGTGCGCGTCCGGCCGCTGGCCGGAGGTCTTCGGGGATGGCAGACTCGCGGGTTCCCGATCACCATGCAGGTCAGCCTTCCATCCGGTTTGGCGGTTTCATCCTAGGGCAACTGCAATGCGAGAACACGTGGCGCCGGCTTCGAAACACTACATCTACGACGAGGCGGAATGTTTTCGTTTCCACGTTGAGGGCAGCCTCTCCGACGCCCAGGCAAAGGACCTGGAGCACTCGCGTCGCACAGCTTCCTCGGTCATCGGCAGCCGCGGATGGGTGTTGACGCTCGACAACGTGACCTGTATCGAAGCTCAGGGACGGGCGCTCCTCCGCCAGTGGAGCCAGGAGGGAGTCCGAATCTTCACCACTTCGTCGCTATTGCGAACCATTGTCAGATCGATCGTGGGTCAACCGGTGAGATTCGAGATTGGATCGACGCCGTCGGCGTCACAGGTATGGGAACGGTACGTCGATTCGGCGGTATTCCGGGTCGAGCACGACCCGCTTCCGCTCGCGCCGTCGAAAACTCCCCACCCGCTGATCCATAAATGGGCAGCGACGCGGTTCCTGCCCGGTTCCACGCTCGCTGAGGCACTTCGCGTGACGCGCGATGTCGGCAGATCCGGTTGCCAGTCGTGCATCGTTCAGGTAAGCGACCGGCACGCCTACATCGTCGCAAGCACCACGCGCATCCATAGCGTTTCAGGTCCGAGCGTCCTCCGCCGTCTGGTCGCGATTACGCGATTCCACGAACGGGACGGCGGAGTTTCCCACGAAACGCAGGCGATCGGGTTGGCGTGTGACGTACCGGCTGGCTTGGGACGATTGATCGAGCCGCTCGTGCGGCTTCTTTCGCGGGGGGCACTCCCAACGTCCCTCCGGCGGATGTGCGGCGCGACGGCCCGATCGGACCTCCGCGGCGCCGTCGAGGTTCCTCCGTCACCGATCGGTTAAGAATCGTTCCGTTTCGCGCCCCGCGCTGGAAAGGCTGATTTACAAGGCCGGGCAACGCCTTTCCAGTTGGCGGCCTTACTCGCCGGCCATGAAGCACTTCGCAACGGCTTCCTCTCGAATCCGGCCGTGAGCGGCATCATCGACGATGCGGCCCGGACGGGCGCATGAGAACGGATTCAAACAAAAACGTCCGGATAGCTGTTCCTGTTCTAAGAGGCCGCAGTTTGCGGTCACAGGAGAATGGATGAAGAACACAAACGTTAGAATTGCGGTGGCCCTCGGATTGTCGTTGATTGGCGCGGCGCGAGTCCAGGCCCAGGAGCCGGTGCGCCTGCCAACCACGGCCCCGTCGGACCCGGGCATTTCGGACGAAGATCTCAGGTTACTCCGGAAAGACCTGAGATCGCTGAAGAAGCAGATTATCGCCGCCAACCTGGAACTGACGGAGACGGAAGCCCAGAAGTTCTGGCCGATTTATGACCGGTACGCGGCGGATTTGGCCGCCGCCACGGACAAGAAGTACGCTCTCCTCAAGAGCTACCACGATAACTATTATTCGATGACGGACACGCAGGCGGTAGAGTACATCAAGGGGCGGGCGGAGGTGGAGGGCGATGTCACGAGGCTGCGTATGAAATACTTCCCCATCTTCGGCAAGGTCATTTCGGGTAGGTCGACTGCTCTGTTCTTTCAACTGGACTGGCGTTTGGGAACCATTCTGGACCTGCAGATGGCCTCCGAAATGCCGCTGATCGAGCAGTAAGTTCCACAGTCCGCACTCGGCAAACACCAAGTGGCGGCGGACAACGCTTTCGCGAGGCGCGCCGCCCAAGAAACCGGCCTGATCTTCAACGGACCTATTCCCGTGCACTGAGGAGCGTCATGCCGGCGTGGCTGTTTGCGCCGCCAGCCGGCCCGCAGAGTTAGGGCTCTGGCCGGCGCCGTCACCAACAATATGGGTTGTTTGAACAGTCTTCTATAACAGGAGCAAGTCATGGACAACTTCACCATCCTCCGACGCTACGTCCTGGCCTTCAGCCTGATGATCTTCACTGCGGTCGCCCTCCAACGGGCGCAGCCGATCCCGCCATTTGAAGGCGACGGCAACTCCGACCATGATGGGCAGCCGGCCTGGTGCCAGAACTCGGACTCTGGCGGCTACACCCACAACTGCGATTGCCAGCCCAGGATGGGCGATCCGGAATGCCATACCCAAGGCGGAAGCGGAGAACGCCCGAAGTGCAGCGTGTACTGCCGGAAGAACGCCTGCAGGTGCAAGCGTCATTGCGACGAGACCCTGTGAACGAAGGCGCCGGGGTAAGGAACATTTGATTCAAGGACTGGTCATGAGGGCGCCACAAAAAGTAGCGAACTTCTCCGCGGCACTCGGCCGCCCTTCGCATCCAAGGCCAAAGGCCGACTGGGCCGCGTTGGCGGCTTCGCCACCCAGAATCGGATTGGCGCTGGGTGGCGGCTTCGCCCGTGGGATTGCCCACGCGGGTGTCCTGGCAGTCCTGGAGCGCCACCGCATTCCCATTCATTGCGTCACCGGGGTTAGCGCTGGAGCCATAGTAGCCGCGGCCTATGCCAGCGGGGCAATACCCACCGAAATCGCCCGCGCGGGTTGCGCCATGCGCTTCGGCGATGTGGCGCGATGGAGCTTCTCCCGCATGGGTTTTGTGGCAAGCGGACGCATGCAAACGTT
>DATJYW010000326.1:0-17270 GCA_035499435.1 Candidatus Acidiferrales bacterium
CGGCGACCGCCGATACGGCGTTCGCCCATCCGGCGTAAAACGCGAGGTGTGTGATAACCTCGGAAATTTCCCGCGCCCTGACGCCATTGTCGAGCGCGAGACTCATATACGCCGCCATCTCGATGGTCTGGTTACGCGCGAATCAGGGCGGCGAGCGTCACGATGCTCCGGTCTCGCGGCTTCAGATCGGGGCGTTTCCATAGTCCGGCCAGGGTTCCCTGCGCGTACTTGTCCAGGGCCGGCGCAACCGTCTTGCTGTCGCTGAATATCTGCATTGATGCTGTTCCCTCTTTCCCCTGTCGGCACGAGCGTCCCGTCAGCCAACGACTGGTACCCATTCCGGCAATGCGGACATACGTTGTCCGACGTGGCGAACGAGCCAACGACGAACTGGCCGGGCTTCACGGATTTGACCGCGCTTCCGACCTCCTCGACGAAGCCGCAGTATTCATGCCCCATAGGCGTCGGACCGTTGATCGGTTGCAGCCCTCGGTACGGCCAGAGGTCCGATCCGCAAACGCACGTAGCGGCCATCCGGATCACCGCGTCGGTTGGCTCCATGATCTTCGGGTCCTCGCGGTCTTCGAACCGGATGTCGCCCGGTCCGTACAAAACTGTTCCTCTCATTCGTAATCTCCTGTTGCTAAACGACTGTCATTCCGCCGTCCGCAGTCAATGCGTGTCCCACCACGTAGCTCGCCCCGGGACTGCACAGCCACAGGACGGCCGAAGCGATTTCCTCCGGCCTCCCGGCGCGGCCGATCGGAACGCTCTTTGCGATCTCCGCGTAAGCCTTCTCATCCCACCACCTTTCTTGAATCCCTGGTTTCGCCGAAACGACTCTCGAAACCTGTGTCAGTGCGAAATATCTCGGCGCGAATAGAACAGGTACGCCAGAGCAAACCCTGTGGCTGCGATTCCTCCAAGTACGGAGAGGCCCTTTATCGACAAGGCCGCGCCCATCACCAGTTCAAATGGCGCGTAGTACCGAAAGGGCGATAGCCACGCAACCGCTTCCGCCGGTTTCCAGGCCCTGCCGATATAGTCGGTCAGGTAGGCCGTCAGCGCCAGCAAACCGGCGATGGCTCCGGCGGAACCCCTCCGTCCGCAGGCGCAGCCGATCGCCATCGCAATCGCCGCCCAGCAGAGCATCAGGAATCCCAGGTTCATTGCAAGCGAAGCAACCAGCCCAACCGAAGGCCAGGCGGCATTCTTCACGGCGAAACCATTTAGGCCGATCCAGGTGCCGAGGGTCAGCATGGCGAGAAGATAGACGGTAGAGATCACCGACACTAGAATGGACCGGGTCACGATCCAGTGCCTGGCTACGGGCCGGGCCAGCACAAGATCGATGAATCCGGTCTCAATCTCCATAACCGGAATCGTCGCAATCGTCACCGAGACCGAAACCAGCGCCCCCATAATGACAGGATGGAAATATCCCAGGCACACGATGCCTCGGAACGAAAGAAACGCCACAAATGAAGGTCCCATCAAGTCTCGCGCGAATGAAGGGACCAGGTCGCCCATTTTCGCGAATGCATTGGACGCTTGAATCGAATTGGCCTGGAGAATAAGGACAACCTGAAACCCCGCGAGCAACACCCCGGTCGACAGAAGAAGTTTTCGTACACGGCGAAGCAACTGAACGACCAGCGCGGCGAGCACGGTCATTCGGCGCCCTCCCTGTAGTACTTGACCAGAACATCTTCGAGTCTCGCTTCTTCTATCGCGAGGTCGGCTACGGGAAGTGTCGCGAGAAATGAAGGCAGAGCGCCCAGCGGCCCCGTCACGCGAAGAATCCAGGTGCGGGGCTTCGCGACTGTCATCTCGTAACCCTGCGGCAGCGAAGCGGGAACGGCAACATCCTGCCGGAATGAGACGCTCACGCGCCTGCATGCGAGTTTCCGCGCGTCCTCGACGGAAGAGAGCAATACGACCTCGCCTTTGCGCAACATGGCGATTCGGTCGCAAATCCGCTCTACTTCCGGCAGCACATGCGAGGACATGAAAACAGTGCGGCCACGATTGCGCGCATCGGCCAGCAATTCATAGAAGGCTTCCTGCATGAGTGGATCGAGGCCTTCCGTGGGCTCGTCCAGAATCAACAGGGGCGGGTCGGCTTGAAAGGCTTGAATGAGGCCGAGCTTTCGCTTCATACCGGTGCTGTACCCGCGCAGCCTTCTCGACAGATCGCGATCGCTTAGCTCGAACCGTTCCGCCAGGTTGTTTCGATGCTCTCTGGAAACCGTTCGTCCTTCGATGCGCTCCAGCAATGCCAGCAATTCATATCCAGTCAAATCGGAATAAATTCCCAATTCGCCTGGCAAGAACCCCACTGCGGAGCGGGTCTTCAAGTTGTCTGACTGGCAATCATGCCCGAAGATGGCGGCGTTGCCCGCGGTGGGGCGCAGCAGGTCGAGCAGGATTCTTATGGTGGTCGTCTTGCCGGCGCCGTTCAACCCGAGGAATCCAAAAATTTCACTACGCTGGACCTCCAGGTCAAGATGATTTACAGCGACGAGTCTGCCATAGCGTTTCGTCAATCGACGAATTGAGATCGCTGCGGAGCCGGGGAGCACACCAGATTCTAACGCGAACTGTACATGACTGCGAAAGGCGACTCCCCGCGGAAACGCGTCGTTCCGGGTAAGGTGACGAGACGCGCGCGTTAGCTTACCTGTTGGGCTGCACAAGCACTTTGCCGCTCGCCCCGGATTCCAGCAGCCGGTAGGCGTCGGCTGCACGGTCGAGTGGAAACCGGTCCGCGATGTCACTGATAACCGCAAGCCGTCTGGCCGCTAACGCGAGCCCCTCGCCAATCAGAACGGCGAATTCGTCGAGCCCTTCCACCCAGCCATCCCATTGAACTTGGTGACGAAGAGCGACCCCGGAAACAGTGCGTGGACGTTGACATCGGGCACGGGGCCGGACAACTCACCATAGTTGATCAGACAGCCGCGCGGCGCCCCACACTACGGCAGAGTGTCCTCTCAATGGCCAAACACGGGCAAGGCCTCCGGCAGTCAGCCCAGCCACAGCCAGGCATGCGCCATCCTCGAAGCTGAGGCCGTCGGGGAGGGGCACCAACATGGAGGCCGGCGCCGTGATCAGGGTTGCGAATGATTCGAGCACCGCGCCCCACCCGGAGGGCCCCCGGGATCCCGGGAAACACAATTGCCCCCGCTCCCCATCCGCCTCCGCCAGCCGGCGCCGCCCCGTAACTCAGGGCTGCCCGCCGCCCTTCGGCGCGATCAGCACTTCGGAAGCGCAGGCCTTCTTTTCCATGCGGACCTCCTTCGGCGCGGTCGCCGCCTTCTGCACCGCGGGGTACCCGGCCGCAAAGCCCGTCAGCGTGTAGGTCGCTTCGGGCAAACCGTCGAACACGAAACGTCCGCGCTCGTCGGTCTCCGCGTATCGCGTGCGGTCGGGCCCCTTCAACTGCACCACGATGCCGGGGGCCGGCGCTCCGATGCGGTCGCTGTAATGCGTGAGGTCGAGGCCGCGCTGGTAGAGCAGGTCGCTCGTGACGAAACCCTCCAGCCGCGCCGCGTCGTCGCCGAAGTTCTTCCAGTAATAAAGGTAGGCAAGGTCGTCGCCGGCATCGCTGAGGCGCCGCGTGCGCGAGCAGGCATCGGTCGTGATCACGTCCGATTCCTCGTCGGCATCGGCGTAGACCAGGTACGTCTCGCCCACCTGGAAGTGTACGCCGCACTCGCCGAACGCCGTCCAGACTTCCATCGTCTTGGGCGCATCGTCGTCGGCATCGTCGTCCCCGTTGCGGTAAAGGGTCTTCACGCGCAGGCGCACCCGCTTGCCGTGGTCCAGGATCCAGTAGAAGAGCGTGGTCAGCTCCTGCCTCGACGCCGCCGTCTGGAGGCGCTTCTTGTGCTCCGCCGGCAGGTCCGGGAAGACCTTCAGGTAGGCGTCGCGCAGCGGGCCGAACCCCTCGCCGTCCTTGGCGTCCTGTGCGCGCTCGTACTCCTGGTTGAGCTGCGCCAGCGAAGAGGGCTGGGACGGATTCCACAGGTCGAGGAACGTGGGCTCGATGCTCTGCACCGTGCCGATGAAGATCACTTCGCTGGACGCAGCCTCGCGGCACGCCGAGAGCGTCAACTGACATTTGCAGGCCGCGCCCGCGCTGGAAACCAGCAGAAGACCCAGCACGGCGGCGCGCCACATGCCTTTATGCTACCGCGCCACCCGCATCTGCTCCTCGCGGTCCGCATGGCGGTGCAACACGTCCAACCCGAATTTCGGCTCCGACTTGGTGCCCGTGATGGATACCGGGATCTCCGCCCCGCCGCCCTTCTTATGGAACAGCGGGACCAGCTTCAGAACCACCGACAGCCAGCGCGAATCCACCATCTGCGAGAGCGACGCATCCGTGTCGATCTTCCCGCGAAAATCGAACTGCTCGCCGTCCAGCGAGTAGTTGCCGTTCAGGCTGACTTGCGCGCCCGGCATGTCGTAATTCAGGCCGCCGAACTGGATCTCGCCGCGATCCAGCGAAAAGTCTCCCTTCATCCGCGAGTTGACGTCCTCCGCTCCCGGCTTGGCCATTTTCGGTTCGCCCCGTGCGCGCAGGCTCAGCATATCCACTTTGTCCTGCACCTGCGGATTCGAAAAGTGAATCTCCGTGAGCCCGAATTTCCCGCGCACGCTCAGCTTCTCCGCCACCCGCTCCTTGCCCGGCGGGATGTGCAGCTTCGCCCGCATCTTGACCGCGCCCGTAAGCACCGGCGGCCGCGTGTTCACCGCCAGCTCGAGAAAATCCTGAATGCGGCCCCGCGGGATGTCGATATCCAGGTCGATCGTGTGGCCCCGCCCCTTGTGGTTGACTACCGCCCCGCTGGTCGTAAAGCTCGAGCCGCGCAGAGTGGCACTCACGGGTTGCAGATACGTGTCGCCGGTGATCCCGTCCACGATCGCGTGAAACCGCGTGTGCAGCGGAACCGGGCGGTTGGCCGTATCCAGCGAAAAGTCCGGCGTCTCGGTCGTCCCATCGACCACGATCCGGTCGAGCTGCCCTTGAAAGTCCCCGGTGGACGAGAGCATCCCGCCGACGCCGCGGATCGTATTCAGGTCCGCATGGTCGAACGTGTAGTGTCCCGTCACCGCGGAGTCTCCCGGGCTTTCGTTCTGCCAGGGTCCGAACGTGCCGGCGGCATGGATCTCGCCTCGCGGAATGGCGTTCGTGAGCCGGGCGTCGTACCGCCAGGGAGCGTTCGGCCCTACATCGTGCAGCTCGATGTGCTTCAGCTCGAACCGCTTCGGGTCCTTGTCGGGCTTAGATGTGCCGATCACCAGCAGCGAGTCCTGGCAGACGATTTCGTCCACAACCATCTTGATGCTGCCGGCGCGTATTGCCGGCCGCTCCTGCTGTGCCTCTCGCGGCGGAATGTAGATCCGCAGCCCCGTAACTTGCACCGTGCCCACGTGCGTGGGCCGTTTGAACAACCCCGGCAGCCCCGAGTGAAAACTGAAATGGTCCACCGTGATCAGCGGCTCGCTCGCCCCGGGCGCGTAGACCAGAAGCCGGTCTCCCGAAACCTCGAGCCCGCGCAGCACGAACACATCCAGGTCGCCCAGCTCCACGCGGGCCTGGAAGCGCGCGCTGAGCGTCTCCGTGATGCGGCCCTTCAGGATCGGCCCCGCCCGCCGGATGACAACCACCGCCGTGACGGTCAGCGCAACCACCACCACCGCCAATGCCACTGCGATCCGGATCCAGGTACGACGTCGAATCTCTGCCCCTCGTGTCCCTCCAAGCACCGGGAGCGCCACTGTGATCGATCGCCCCAGCCTTCACTCCTAAAGTTTTAGTTGACAACACCGTTTTTCCGTCACATACTCCTAATTGTTTAGGAGGTCGATTTGCCCCGCTATAAAACACCCGAACAGGTGCTTACGCCTCTCGAGCTGGAAATCATGAACGTGCTCTGGGAGACCGGGCCGGCCGGCGTGCAGGCCGTTCAGTCTCGCCTCAAGGGACGCGAGCTCGCCTATACGACCGTGCAGACGATGCTGAATATTCTGCACCGCAAGGGCAAGGTCCGCCGCCAGTTGAAGGACCGCGCCTACGTCTACCGGCCGGTCCTCAGCCGCCAGAAGGCTGTCGGTCAGGCGATCGGTGACATGCTGGAGCGCTTCTTCGGAGGCTCCGCCGACAGCCTTGTGCTGAGCCTGGTGGAAACCCGGCATCTGACCCCGGAGAAACTCGCCCAAATTCAAAAGCTGCTGGAGCGCCAGCCGGAGGAGCCCCATGGAAACGATTAGTCGTAATCTTCTGACGTTTTTGCTCAACTCACTCTGGCAGGTTCCGCTGGCCGCGGCCGTGGCGGCCCTGGCCTGCCGGTTCATGCGCAACGGGCCCGCGCGCCACCGCCACATGGTGTGGGTGGCGGCGCTGATCGCGGCGATCCTGCTGCCGCTTGCCAGCGTGCGCCGCGGTGATAGCGGCCCCAGGCTGCAGTTCGACCCTTCTCTCGCCGCGGCCGCCGGGACGCCCTCGGCGCACGCCGCTGTTCAGGCACGGTCCGCTCCGGCGCCCGCGGCGCGAACCGTCTCCTTGGCCGCGACCACTGCTGGAGCGTTGCTCGCCGTGTACCTGTTGTTCGTTCTTTGCCGGCTCGTGCTCCTGGCGCGAGCCGCCCTGCGCACGGCGCAGATCCGCCAGTCCGCGCGGGCCGTTGCCATTCCCGAGCCGCTCCGGCGCGTGGCCCTGCGCTGCGCCGAAGCCTGTGGAACTCCGGGCGCGGAGCTGCTCTTCTCAGCGCAGATCTCCGGCCCCGTGGCGGCAGGGCCGGCGATCATCCTGCCGGACTCCCTGCTCGAAGAGACTTCGGAAGACGTGCTCACCACCGCCATCGGGCACGAGATGGCGCACATCGCGCGCCGCGATTTCGCCGGCAACATCCTATATGAAGTGCTGCACCTGCCGGTGAGCTTCCATCCCGCGGCCTGGCTGATCCGCCGCGAGATCGAGCGCACGCGCGAAGTTGCGTGCGACGAGCTGGTCACCCAGCGCCTGCTGGACGCGCGGGTCTACGCGCAGTCCATCGTTCGCATTGCCGCGGGCATGACCGCGGTACCATCTCCCGGATACTCGCTCGGTGTCTTCGACGGCGACATTCTCGAAGAGCGAATCAAGCGGCTGGTAGAGCGGCCGTCGACAAGCCTGAAGCGGGCCCGGCTGTTGCTGGCCGCCGGGCTTTCGGCGCTGGCCGTTTGCGCCGTGATCGCGTCGAGCGTGGCTTTCACGGCGCGCGCACAGGGCGGGGTAGACGCGCAAAGCACGATCGCACAACTCGAAAACGCGGTCCGGTTGACGCCGTTCGATCTCAAGGCCAAGCTGCTGCTGGCGAATGCCCTGCTGCGGGCCTACGTCCCGGGCACGGACCCCGGCTTGCCCCTGGTGACTCGCGCCCGGCAACAGTATCTGGACGTGCTGGCCCAGGACCCGCGCAACCCGCTCGCCATGCAGGGCATGATGGTGCTCCTCACGAACACCAAGCAGTTCGCCGACGCGCACGAGTGGGCGGTCAAGGCCATTCAGGCGGATGCCACCGACAAGACCGCCTATTACACCGCCGGATTTGTGGACTGGGCCATGACCTACCCGGATTATGGCGCGGCCCGTACGGCCGCCGGGATGAAGCCTTGGGACCCAGGCATCATTGCGGACCCCGGTCTCCGCCAGAAAGTTCGCTCCGAGCACGAGGCCCAGCTTCAGGACGGTTTCCGGATGCTCGAGACGGCAGTGCAACTCGACCCCGAATACTCCGATGCCATGGCCTACATGAATCTGCTGTACCGGATCGAGGCCGGCATCTCCGATACCGACGCACAGTACAAGGACTACATCGCCAAGGCGGATTCCTGGGTGGACAAGGCCTTGGCCGCCAAGCGTGCCCAGGCCCAGCATCCGCAGCCGTCCTCCATGACGATGGTCCCGGCTCCGCCGCCGCCACCTCCGCCACCGCCGCCGCCTCCGGTTCAGGACGCACTCGATGGATCCACGCCGTGGGCGATTCGCGTCGAGCCTGCCATTCAGGCACAGAAGTTGGTGAGCCAGGCCGAGCCTGTCTATCCTCAGGATGCGAAGGAGGCAGGCATCAGTGGAGCGGTGCAATTGAGAATCGTAATCGGCCCGGCCGGAAGAGTACAGGACATCCGTGTGATCGGCGGCCCGCCTCCCCTGATCCGCGCGGCCCTTGAGGCGGTTAAGCAGTGGGTATACCAGCCGACCCTGTTAAATGGCGAAGCGGTCGGAGTCCTCACCACGGTCACCGTCAACTTCGCTCCCGGCCATTGAATGCTTCTCCAAAAAAAAACCGGCCGCGGCACGATGTCGTGCGTCGGCCGGGCTGGAGGAGAGACAACCCCGTGTCTGCCTTACATTGCAAATCCGAGGCCTACCATGGGGACGAAGTTGTGGAGAATCGATCCATACTTCGTGCCGGGCGGCGGAGCGATGACCTGTTTGGGGAAGGCCGAGATGTAGTCGCGGAATTCCGTCCGGAGGTAGATCTTGCGCGAGAGCGCGATCTTCATGCCGCCGCCGACGCTGCCCATGGGCAGCAACTGCTGGGTCTTCGTGAAGTATCCATATTGATACAGCGGCTGGTAGGCGGCCTCTGCGCCGGTTCCACGGAAGATCTTCATGCCGCCGCCGACTGCCGCGAAGAACTGGCTTTTCTTGTTACCGCTGGTGTGAAAGATCACATCGTAGTGGAGAACGTGCTGCTGGCCGTTGAAAGTCGAGCTGGAGCCGCCGCTGGAGAGCTGGAGATCGGTGTTCAGATAAGCGTACCGGATTTCTCCTCCGATGTGCTTGTACTGGTTGAACGCCACGTAGCCGCCGAACGCGGGGCCATTGGCAAAGCCTGCGGTCGCCGTGCCGAACGAGTTCGAGGCGTTGACGGTGTTGAGGAAGCCGCCGCCGGCTACGCCGCCGAATTCCCATTGCTGGGCGAAGGACAGCGTGGCAGCGGTGGCCGCGAGTAGCATTAAACGTCCAAAAGGTTTCATTGCGGTCTCCTTCAGATCACGTTGCCGGCGCGCCGCTCCTTTACTTGACGACGCGCAGGCTGAGGGTGGTCGTACTGCCCCCCTGGTTGATGACGAGCGGAATGTCAAGGCCCTGCGGCACCCCGCTGGGCACCGTGGCGTTGATTTGATAGAGCCCGACCGCGCCGGGCACCAGGCCGGCATACGACACCGGCAGGGTCATGCCGCCGAGCGTGAGAGCCGGCACGATGACCGCCGATGGCAGCGGGTCGGAGGGGGCGGCCATGCCGGAATCGATCGGCGGGTTCGTGCGGCCGAGGCCGGTAGCCCAGATCGTGATAGCGTCTCCATAGTGAACCGGGTTGGTCGGCGTAACCAGTTGCCCATTGTCGGAGCGGGTAATGGTCGCTAGGCCGGTTTCCGGTCCCGCGGTTCCCGTACGGAAAATGCTGGGCGCTGCGGGCAGGATGGAGAAGTTGAAATTGTCGCTGATGCCGCCGGGCGTGCGCAGCGTCATCTGCGCATTGCCGTCGACGTTGAACGGAAGCTGTCCGTTGATCTGCGTGCTGCTTACAAACAGGACCGGAACCGCGACACCGTTGACGGTGAGACAGGAATCAGCGAGGGCCGTCGGCAGCGGGATCTGGTTGGTCGCCAGGTTGACCGGCGCCATCTGCGTGCCGTAGACACTGATTAGCCCGCCCGGCGCTACGGGCTTGGTGCCGTCGGCGGCGTTGACCACTGCGGTGATCTTGGGAGGTGCGACGGCGGCGTCGTAGTTCCACGGCAGCACGGTAAACCCGGAAACGGTCAGGGCGATGATGGCGCTGCGGTCGTAGAGGGGCGCGAGGGAACGCATGAAGCTCATGATGCCGGTCGGCGTGAGCGGCGCTTCCGCCATGCGGGTCGAGCTTCCGGTACCCTGGCCGGACGTGTAGCGCTCGATCACGCCGGGAGCCGACGCCGCGGACATGGTGGTGCGGTAGCCGCCCTGGTCGACGAACGCAAACCCCGCGGGGGAACCGGACGACGTCTCCAGAGTGCCCGCCGGCACCAGCGATGCGTTCAGAACATTGTTGCCTACCACGTAGGTATTGAAGCTGGATGCGGCGTAGGAGCCGCCGAGCGCCTGGTAGTCCTTACGGGAAACGCTGAAGGTATCCGCGTTGGCGTCGTACAGCATGACGTTGCCGTCGGGCATTGCGATCAGCACCGACCCGCCGTTGGGCGACGGCGCGAGCACCCCGGCCGGGTTCACGCTGTTGTTGTAGATTCCCAGGCTGGGCAGCGAAGATGCGCGACGGGCCGCAAAATCGATGCGGTCGATCATGCCTGGCCCGCCTTGTCCCGCATTGCGTGAGAGAGCGAGGAGCGCGTTGCCGGATTCGGCGATGGAGCGGGGATAATGTCCCGGAGGCAACTGGATGGGTTGTTGTCGCTGGAGGGAATCCAGATCGTAGACCCAGGCCTGCTGGGCGTTGTCATGTCCGATGATCAGGTACTTCCGGTCGAACGTGATGGCGATCTGGGTGGGTGTAGCCGACGTCTTCAGCGCGGCAACCTGCTGATAAGTCGTGCTGTCGAACACCAAAACCTGATCCTGGTCCTGCTGCACAACATAAAACCGGTTGCGCACGGGATCCGCAAGCAGATCGGTGAGTACGCCGGGAATATTGACGAAGGTACCGCGCTGGTCGGGATTGCGATTGTTGATCAGCAGCCGCATGGGCGGCGGAATGTTCACCGCGCCACTCGAGTTGATATTGATGGTCAAAGCCAGAGTGCCCTGCTGGTTCTGGAATGCCGTCGGGTCGACGAGCACCTGCACCTGCGCGGGGGTGATTCCCAGGGACGGCGATATGGTCACGCCCGTCGTGTTGGACGCGGGCGAGAGGACGAAATCCGTGTTGCCGCCGCCCGGATCGGTAATGGTGATGGTCTGGCTGATTACGCTGCGATTGCAGAAGGTGCCGCGGGCTACTATGTCGCTGGCGTTGGCTTTGATCCGGTGCTGCTGGTTCAGCCGGCCCACGGGGAAGACCATAACGCCGCTGTCGCTTACCGCGTAGAGCACGTCGTTCGCGGCTGTAAGGAGGGCCCGGCCGGTCAAATTCTCGGGAAGAGCGAACTTCTCGATCACGCTCAGATTCTCGCCGTCCATCAGGGAAAGAACCGGCGGGTCGTAGGTGGTGGTTGTGTTGCTGATTCCCAGCGCGTTCGTGGTAGTGGTCGTCTTTCCGGTCAGGATCTGACCCCAGATGTTGCCGGTACGGGAATCGATGGCGGCCGCGCCGGTGTTGGTGGAAGCGAGGGAATTGGGGAACTGCGCCAAGTCATTGGCGTAGCCGTCGACCAGATACTGGTTCATGATCGCGCGGCTGCCGTCCGCGGAGACGCTCACGCGGGGAAGGGGCTTCGGAACCGCTGAAACGCCAAAACCGACCAGGGTACCGCCAGGGCGGATGTCCATCCTCAGAAAGCCCTGGAATGTGCCGTCATCCGTCAAAGCGTACAGCACGGTTTTGTCCGGGTTGGTGGCCACGGAGGCCAGGATCACCTGGGTGGGGAATGTCGCCAGATTCACAGGAATTGCAGTGCCGAGGCTGGCGAAGGAGGCAATCTGGCTCATCGCTCCCGAAATTGGGTCAAACGATACCAAACTGGTGGTGGTCACAATGACCCCGCGGCCATCGGCGAGAAACGCAACGCCGAGAGGCGGATCACCGGTGGTAAAGGTCTGGCGCGTGTTGTCGCTGAGGTTGATCAGCGTGACTGCGTTGCGGCTCGGGTCGGGAGGAGTGAGATTCCCGTAGTGAGCTACCAAAAGATATTTGGAGTCTGCGGAGAGCGCCAGAGCTCCGGGCTGGGCCGCGACGTTCATCGAAGAGTGGATGGAGTAATCCGCTGTCGACATCACTTCGATCCGGTTCGCGGTGAAGTTGGCGATATAGAGCAGACCTCTGGATTCATCCAGGGCGATATCCGAGGCGTGGCCGCCGATCGGAACGACGGTTCCGAAGGTGGCGGCATCGCAGGGCGCGGCGCCGCTCAATAGAGCCGCCAGCGCAATGGAGATGAAACAACCGTTCCAGCGCATAGGTAGGTTTTCGACCTTTTCGATTACAGTACCCGGGCAGTGCTGGAATCAATGATCGAAATGGCTAGTAAGCGCCGCATTACCAAAGTTAGCCGTGTATTTCCGTGGGTTTAGCAATATACTGCACGCGTGGAGAACCCATGCGTTCGGCCTTGAAAAAACCCGATTGGACTACTCTGCCGATACTGGCTGCATTCGCGCTGAGCGTGCTGCTGGCGCCCGTGTTTCGCGCCCAGGATCAGGGCAGCATAACCCGGGTAACACCGGTTCCCGATGGAGCTCTGTTTCAGGTGGACGGGGTCAGCTATTCGCACGCGGTCAGCAACGTATGGCCGACGGGCAGCAAACACATTCTTTCGGTACCCACGGCACTGCAGTATACGCCGGGCAACAACTTCAAGACATCTTATACATTCGATCACTGGCTGGTGAACGGGAGCAACGTTACGGCGAACCCGTTCGCAGTGACCGCGTCGCCTTCGATTTCCGAGTATCAGGCGGTGTTCGATGTGCAATACGCCTTATCACTGGTTTTCTTCACCTGTTCGGACCCACTCAACTGTCCGAGCCCGGGAACGATCCTGGTGAACAACGCCCCGGTGACCTCCAGCCAGGACGTTTTCATGAGCCCCGGCAGTGCGATAACGCTTATGGCGATTCCCAACCCGGGATACGTGTTTGTGGGATGGCAGCCGGGCCCGAACCAGGCGATTGCGGGATTCCAGGACATCGTCACTCTGACTTCGCCAACCCAGGTGTATCCCAAGTTCCAAATCGCGAGGCACATCAACATCGCGACGGTTCCCGATGGCCTGAAGATATTGGCGGACCACACGCCGGTGATCGCGGGGACCATACTCGACTGGGGCTGGGATACGGTACACACGATCGGCCCGGTGACGCCGCAGCAGGACAACCAGGGCAAATACTGGGTATTTCAATCCT
Source organism: Candidatus Acidiferrales bacterium (assembly GCA_035499435.1). Taxonomy (GTDB): domain Bacteria; phylum Acidobacteriota; class Terriglobia; order Bryobacterales; family Bryobacteraceae; genus Solibacter. The sequence goes on from DATJYW010000326.1 coordinate 13,055, forward strand.
GGAGCGACAACGGCGCGGTCAATCATGCGTACACGGTGGCCGAATCGAATATGCCGGATACGATTACCGCGACATACATGCCGGCCGTGCCGGTGACGATTCTGACGCAGCCGCAGGGACTGAAGATCAAAGTGGACGGCGTGTACGGCAACATCCTGAATCCTAACTTCTACACCTGGGGTGTTAACGAAACCCACCACATCGAGGCTCCCGCACAGCAGACGGACGCGCAGGGCAAGACCTGGCAATTCCAGTCGTGGAGCGACGGTGGTCCAGCAGTGCAGGACTTCACGGTGCCGTCCAACGCAGACCTGACGGGCGGCATTCGATTGACGGCGACTTATTCATCACTTACTAAGTTGACTGTCGACAGCTCGCTGACCGGGCTGAATGTGACGGTGGATGGCGCAGGCTGCACGACGCCTTGCGACGTGCTGCGCGCGGCGGGCGCGCAGGTGGCGATCACCGTGCCGGCCAGCGTAGCGCAAGGGGACGGCTCCCGGCAGGACTTCAACGGCTGGCCGAACGGAGGCACGAGCTACACGGTGCTGGTGGGCAACAGCGACCAGAGAGTCGTCGCGACTTACCATCTGATGAACCGCCTGACGGCTCTGGCCAATCCCCCGAACGGCGCGGTTTACACGGTCACGCCGTCGTCCGCCGACAACTTCTACGACGCCACAAGTTCGGTGGCGATCAGCCTCACTGCTCAGCCCGGATACAAGTTCCGCGGCTGGACCGGCGACCTGAGCGGCGCCATCCCTTCCGGCGTGTTGGCGATGAGCGCTCCGCGAAGCGTCACCGGCCTCCTGGACCCGGTACCTTATATATCGCCCGCCGGCGTGATGAACGCGGCCGGCGTGACGCCCCAGAAGGGAGTCGCGGCGGGCAGCATGATTTCGATCTTCGGCGCCAACCTGGCAAATAACACCACCGTCGCTCCCGACGGGATGTTGCCGCAGACTTTGGGCGGAGTGGTGGCGCGTGCCAGCGACCGCTTCCTGCCGCTGGTATTCACGTCGCCGACGCAGATCAACGCGTTACTGCCGGATGATGCGCAGGCCGGGGACCAGGTGATGACGGTCAGCCCGCCGGGCCAAAGCGACGTTCGCGCGACATTCACGGTAGTTCGGAACGCGCCCGGCCTTTTCCCGCTCCAAGGCAACGGCCAGGTATTTGCGATGGCCACTCACGAGGACGGCTCGCCGATCAACACCGATTCGCCCGCCGTGCACGGCGAGCTGATCACGGTTTACGGCACGGGCTTCGGCCCCACGAGCACTCCGCGGCCTGAGGGATTCCCAATTCCGACGTCGCCCGATTACCTGATCGTGGACACCGCCACCGTGCAGGTGGGCAGCTCGGCGATTAATACGGAGAAAGCCTTCGCCGCGCCCGGCAGGCAAGGCATCGACGCGGTGCAGTTCCGGCTCGGCGATGGCGCTCCGACCGGCACCATCGCGACCTTCAAGGTCACGGTGAACGGCGTAGACAGCAACACGGTCATGCTGCCGGTGCAGTAAAGGACCGTCCGAAGCCGGTTCCACGGCTCTAAGAAGACAGGCCTGAAGTCCTGTGATGGCGCGCGCCACGCTACACTGGCCTCGTGATCTCCAGATCGAGTCTGTGCCTGATGGCCTCGCTTGTCCGGGACGGCGCGATCACTCCCACAGAGCTCGTGGAGGAGCACCTGCGGCAAATCGAACGGCGCAATCCCGCAGTCAACGCGTTCGTCGCGGTGCGCGGGGAGAAAGCCGTCGAGGAGGCGCGTGCTCTCGACCGCGGGGATGCCCGCGGCCTGCTCTACGGTGTGCCGGTGACCGTCAAGGACAGCTTCGACATCGCCGGGATGCCGACCCGAGTGGGCTCCCTCTCGCGGCCGGAAACGCCGGCCGCCGAGGACGCCACGGTGGTCGCGCGCCTGCGCCGGGCGGGTGCGATCATTCTGGGCCGTACCAACACGCCGGAGATGCTCTCCAGCTACGACACCGACAACGCAATCACGGGCCGCACCAATAATCCCTGGAACCTGGGGCGCACGCCCGGGGGATCGAGCGGAGGCGAAGCTGCGGCGATCGCGGCCTACTGCTCGCCGGGGGGGATCGGGAGCGACGGCGGCGGGTCGATCCGGATCCCGGCGCATTTCTGTGGAATTGCGGGATTCAAACCGACTCCCGGGCGCATTCCCGGCACCGGCCATATTCCCTGCCTGGGCCACCCAGCCGGACTGATGACCGGGGTCGGACCTATGGCGCGCAGTGCCAAAGACCTGCGCCTGCTGTTCTCGGCGCTGGCGGGCTACGACCCGCAGGATCCGTTCAGCGTGCCGGCGCCGCTGCGCGAGCCGCGGCTCGCGCAGATGCGTATCGGAGTCTGGGAGCAGTTCTACGCCGTTCCTGTGCACCCGGAGATCAAGCAAGCGGTGGCGCGCTCGGTAGCCATGCTTGAGGCGCAAGGCTTTACGGTGGAGGGCTTCGAGCCGCGGGGAATCGAGCGCGCGCCCAACGTGTGGGCGTTTCTGTTCAGCCAATGGCCGAACCAGCCTGGGGACACCACGGCTGCGCAGGTACTGACCAACCTGGCCGCGCGGGACCGGATGCGCGCCGCATTCCTGCGGCAGCTAGAAGCAGAGGCGATCGCGGCCCTGGCGGCGCCCGTATTTGGCGTGACCGCCTATCGTCACGGTGAGACGCGTTTTGACGTGGAAGGCCGGGACATCGGCTTCTTCCAGGCGGCCATGCCCGTAGTGGTAGCGAACGTCCTCGGCCTGCCCGCTGTCACTCTGCCAATGGCGCTTTCCAGCGAGGGACTGCCCATCGGCGTACAGTTGATCGGTCGGCCGTACGAAGACGAACTGCTGCTCGAACTGGCGATCCGGCTGGAAGAGGCGCGCGGAGTCTGGCAAGGAATCGTAGAATAGAACCGATGTCTCTGAAATTGCCGCTGGTTTTAGGCTGTGCGGCGCTGGCTCTGTGCGCCCAGCCTGCCCGCAAAATCTTCCCCTACGAGTACGTACAGGAGGATCTGGAGAACGGGTTGCGACTGATTACGGTGCCCACGGATTACGCCAATATCGTCGCCGTATATATCGTGGTGCAGACCGGGTCGCGCAACGAGGTGGAGCCCGGGCTTACGGGCTTTGCTCACCTGTTTGAGCACCTGATGTTCCGAGGCACGCCGAAGATTTCGCCCGAGCAATACAACCAGACGCTGAACCGGATCGGCGCGGCATCGAACGCTTCGACGTCGAACGACTTCACGGTTTACCACACGACTTTCTCCAAGGAAGACCTGGATACTGTGATGATGATGGAAGCCGACCGCTTCCAGCACCTGAAATTTGCCGAGCCTGAGTTCAAAACCGAGAGCCTGGCCGTGCTCGGCGAGTACAACAAGAACAGCTCGTCGCCAGGCCGGAAGCTGAACGAGGCTCTGCACGAGGCGGCGTATCAGAGCCACACGTACCGGCACACCACCATGGGATTCCTGAAGGACATTCAGGACATGCCGAGCCATTACGATTACAGTCTGAAGTTTTTCGACCGCTACTACCGGCCCGAGTACACGACCGTCATCGTGGTAGGAGACGTGCAGCCCAAGCCCGTGCGCGCGTTGGCGGACAAATACTGGAGCGAGTGGCAGCGCGGGAGCTACCATCCGGATGTTCCCACCGAACCGGCGCAGGAGGAGGCGCGCACGGCCCATGTTCCTTGGCCGACGCAGACGCTGCCCCTGATCACCATCGCATACAAGGCGCCGGCGTACAGCGACACCACTCTGGACACCGCAGCTCTGGACGCGCTAGCAGAGCTGGCGTTTTCGCAGAATTCAGAACTCTACCAGCGGCTGGTGGTGCAAGAGCAGAAGGCGGATTCCATCGGAGGCGATTCGCCTCAGGACGTAGATCCCGGGCTCTTCAGCATCACGGCGCGGGTGAAGAAGGCCCAGGACCTGGTTTACGTGCGCCAGCGGATTCTGGAGACGGTGAAGGCGTTTCAGGATAAGCCCGTGGAGGCTGTGCGTCTGGACCGTGTGCGCAATCGGTTACGGTACGAGCTGGCTCTCAGTATGGACAACTCCGATACGATCGCGGCCATTCTTTCTTATTACGTGGCGCTGCGCCGGACGCCGGAAACGCTCAATGCGCTGTTCGAGCAGTACCAGCGACTAACGCCTGAGGACGTACAGCAGGCCGCACGAAAGTACCTGGTTGAGA
>DATJYW010000327.1:0-40600 GCA_035499435.1 Candidatus Acidiferrales bacterium
CGGACGCCATTGCGAAACACCAGGCTGCAAAGCACCGGGGCCGCCAGCATGGAGAACAGCAGTGAGCCGACCAGGGCGAAGGCGACCGTCCAGGCCATCGGTTTGAAGAGGCGCCCCTCCACGCTTTCCAGAGTAAAAATCGGCAGGTAAGCGGTAATGATGATGCCGCGCGCATAAAACACCGGGCGCTGCACCTCGTGCGCGGCATCGCGGATCTGCTCCAGCACCGGCTTGCGCGAGCCGTCCCGGCGTCCGAGATGCCGGACAATGTTCTCGACCATGACTACCGCGCTATCCACGACCATCCCGAAGTCCAGCGCGCCCAGCGACAGCAGGTTGGCCGGAATCTTGTTCAAGTCGAGACAAATGGAGGCGAACAGCAGCGCGAAGGGAATGGTGAGCGATACGATCACGGCGCCGCGGGCATTACCCAGAAATAGAAACAGAACGATCGCCACCAGGATGATGCCTTCCGTCAGGTTGTGGAGGACCGTATGAGTAGTGAAGTGAACCAGGTCGCTCCGGTCGAGGTGAGGAACAATCCTCACACCCTTCGGCAGGATCCTTTCGTTTAGCTCCTGTACCTTCTCGTGGATCGCTTCGACGGTGGCGTCCGCCTGGGCGCCTTTGCGGAGCAGAACGATGCCTTCGACTACATCGTCGTTGTCGGCGACCTTGCCGTCCTTGCGGTGGATGGCTTTGCCGATGCGCCCCAGGCGAATCTTCGGACCCTGGGTGACAGCCGCGATGTCCTTGATCCTGATCGGGGTCCCGTTCTGGACCTTGACCACCGTCCTGGCAATATCGTCCACGTTTCGAACCAGCCCGACCGATCGCACGTTGATCTGCTGCAACCCCGCCTCGATGAAACTGCCGCCGGCGTTGACGTTGTTGTTGATGAGCTGCTGCTCGACTTGGCCGATGTTCAGGCCGTATTCGATCAATTTGTTGGGATCGACCGCTACTTGATATTCCCGGGTAATGCCTCCGAAGCTGACCGTATCCACCACGTTCGGCACCGATTTGAACTGCTTCTCGAGCACCCAGTCCTGAAGCGACTTCAACTCCATGAGGTCGAAACGCGGGTTCGAGCTGGTCAGGGTGTACCAGTAGATCTGGCCGACCGGACTGTAGTCCGCGCCGATCTGCGGCTGGATTCCCGACGGGAGCGATGCCTGCGAAATCCGTTCCAGCACCTTCTGCCGGTTCCAATCGTTTTGGGACTGGTCGTCGAAAATCAGCATGACGCTGGACAGGCCGAACAGGGATGTCGAGCGGAGATGCTGCAAGTGCGGCAGCCCGTTCATCACGATCTCGATGGGGATCGTCACCTGCTGTTCGACTTCCTCGGCGGCACGCCCCGGCCACTGCGTGATGACCTGAACGTAGTTGTTGGCCACGTCCGGATAAGCTTCGATGGGCAGGCTTCGGAAGGAAAAGGCGCCCCAGGCAAACAGAAGAATGGCGAGAGCGAGGATCAGCAGGCGATTGTTCAGGGAGAAGTCTACCAGGCCCCGGATCATGAGTGTTTGCCTTTCCCTAGCGAAACGTCACGACGCCTTCCGTGCTCTCTCCCGAATGGCTCCGGGCATGCTTAACCAGAGCGACAAACCGCTGCGTCAACTCGCGGAGCCAGGTGGCGTTCCGCTTGCGGACGGCCTCCGATGGCATCAGGTCCTTACCGACACCGATCGCGTCGGCGCCCGCATGAATGAAGTTCGCCACCGTGTGCTGCCTTACCCCGCCCGCCGCAATCAGCGGAATCTGCGGCAACGCCGACTTGATCGCGCGAATGTAGTGGTCTCCGCCGAGCTGGCTGCACGGAAAGACTTTCACCATATCGGCCCCGGCCTTCCATGCACTGATGATCTCGGTGGGAGTCAAGGCGCCGGGCAGCACGAGCACTCCGTCCTTCACTGCTACGCCGACGACGGTCACGTCCAGCCCGGTGCTGGTCAGGAACATGGCTCCGGCATCGACGCAGCGCTGCGCGCTCTTGGCATCCAGCACCGTCCCGGCGCCAATGATCAGCTCCGGATGTTCGCGGCTCAAGGCGGAGATCAAATCCAGCGCGTCCGGCGTGGTGAGCGTGATTTCGGCGATCGGGATGCCGGCGTCGGAGATGGTCTCTATGACAAACCGCGCATCCTCCGCAGCCTGAACGCGGATTGCGGGGATGATGCCGATCGCTTCAATGCGGGCACGAATCTCTGCCTTGTTCATGAGCCACCGTTCCCCCATTCCCTACTTAGCAGAGCATTGTAGCAGGTCGGCGGTATTCCGCCGCGTTCAGCCCTGGGCAGGTCGGAAACCCGCCCCACGAGAGTCAGCGGAAGACCTTCGCCAGGTCCAGAACGTGGTAGAGCACCAGAAGCATCATCAAAACCAGGTATGCACGCAGACTCAGAAGCGAGATCCGCACGCTCGTGGTCATCGGCATCGGCCCCAGTGCCCCTATATCGACCTTCTCTTCCGGCGCATCGTCAAGCGGGTGGATCACGACAAAGCGGGTGTCGAATTTGTCGCGGTGGATGTGATTCGTCATCGTGGACATGTTCGTTCTCCTTTCGTGGTTACCCGCCCCAGGAGGCCGGGAAAAGCTTAGGGGCCGCAACCTGCGCGGCCAAAATCAAAGACAGCGCGAACAGGACGATGATGATGGTCCCGTTCACCGCGTTATTCCAGGGCTTATTGGCGTAGTTCCCCAATAGCTCTTTATCGTTCAAGAGAAGCTGCAGGAAGATGATGGCCGAAGGCAGCATCACCCCTGCCAGCACCTGCACGCTGAGAATGATCAGTTGCAGCGGCGCGCCCGGAATGAGCACCAGTCCCGCCGCGGCGGCGACACACAACAGGTACACCGAATAGAAGCCTCCCGCCTTGCGGATCGGAAGCTGCAAGCTGTGCGGCCAGCCGCGGACCTCTCCATAGGCCCAGGCGCTCGAGAGAGAAATGGCGGTGGTGCCGAGCACGGCCGCGTTGATCATCATCAGCAGAATCGTGTTCTTGAAGAATCCGTTGGTGAAGCTGCCGATGTCCATGGCCATCTGGGCCGGATCGATAAACGTAAACCCATGGGCGCGCGAGGCGTTGCCGGCGATCATCATGCACGCCGCAACCGAAATCGTGATGCAGGCGCCCAGAAACGTGTCCAGCCGCGCCCACTTTACGTCCGCGAAACGGAGGCGTTTGTCGGCGATGCAGCTCTGCTGGAAGAAGAGCTGCCACGGCGCGACCGTGGTCCCGACGATCGCGATGACCAGGAAGATCAGGTCGGCGGTGATCCCGCCCGGCGGCACACTCGGGAGGAACGATGCCCGGACCAACTCGCCGGCCGGCGGACGCAGCCAGAACGCGATCGCATACCAGCTCAGGTCGAGGAGGCACAGGAACACCACGGTTCGCTCCCAGCGGCGATAGCTTCCCGTGACCGCCATCAGCACGAGTCCCGCTGCCACCAGAGGCACGCCGACCTTGGGATTCACGCCCAGCTTGTTCAGCGCCAGGTGGATCGCGGCAAACTCGGTCACCAGAGTCAGGAAATTGACCAGCTCCAGGTCGACCAGCGAGAACAGGCCCCACCACTTGCCAAACCGTTGATAGATCATCGCGGCATGGCCTTTGCCGGTCGCAATGCCCAGCCGCACTACCATCTCCTGTATGAAGTAAGTAACCGGTAATAAGAGCAGAACCACCCACAGTAAGTGAGTCCCGTATTGCGCTCCGGCCTGGCTGTAAGTCGAAACCGCGCCTGCATCGTTATCCGCGACCATCACGATGAGTCCCGGGCCGAACACCATCAGGAAGGTCAACAGATGGAAGGTCCACTTGGATTTCACCACTCGCCCGCGGACCGGCGTGATTTCCGTATCCACGCCGGACGCGGGCATGGTCAGCACTTTGTTATTCATCGGAGCACCTCCTCTTCTGCGCTCTTTGAAAACACCAAGAGAGCGTTACAGCCGCGGAAGCAACCGGCGCGGCCGGCGATCAAAGGTCAGGCTGGAGATGTCGAAGGAAGGAAAAGCGCCCTCGGCCCTCCGCTGTTCTCACTACACTCGTGCCAGTGGAAGCAGCGGCGGCCGAAGCGATAGCAACCGGGCTATCGAACCGCCGGAACTTCCACGCCGAACTCCCCCGTACTCGGAGGCTTGTCGTCGTTAGGTTCCATATACCTTTCTGGAGGCGAGTCGAAACTCGGGAGGGAAACAAAAAACCACTTCCCCCAAGCGGAAGAAATGGCCAACCATCGCGAGCGATTGCTGACGGATTCCCCCACTGGTCCAAGCTTCAGCACCGCACGCCGTGAGAGATCCGAGGACCTCAGCCACATTAGAGAAACCCTTAACCCGGGAGTCCCTGGTCCACCCTGACGAACATCTTTCGACGCCGGAGGGCAGTGGCTTGTATGCCGCGCGGACGCCTCGCCTACCGAGGATCCATGCAAATCAGGTGAATGCGACCTGAACGAGAGATCGCATCCATCCTTTTTCAAAATACCGCTGGGGATTTTACCGTGTCAACAGAAAATGACGCCATGAAGCTTTCTTAACTTCAGGCAGCCACCGATTACTTGTGCGAACTCGCGTGGGGGTGCGTCCAGTTATACACGGCCCATGCCAGGCCGGCGAGGATGCCCAAAATAATGAGCACCTCCGGAACATCGAGCGAGTGCATTTCCTATCTCCCTGTCCGAATTGTAGCGCCGGCCAGTAAGAAATGGAAGTTCAAAAGCGCGTCACTTCGGTGAAATGGAACCCCCGGGCCCGCATCGCCGGGACTACCATGTCGAAGGTCTCTTCGCCTGAGGCGCGCACCGCCGGCGACAGCATTTCCACGTTTGAAAGCATCTCGATCAGGCTCTGATTGAAACGGAAGTTCCGCACACCGGCCGCGATCCGGCCATTCTCGACCAGAAAGGTTCCGTCCCGGGTCATGCCGGTAAAGATTTTCTCGTACGGATCGACCTCCCGGATATACCAGAGCCGCGTCACCAGGATGGCGCGGTCCGCGGTGGCGACCATTTCTTCCAGGGAGGCCGCACCGCCTTGGATAACGATGTTCGTGGGCGCCTCGCCCATTTCGTTCGGCAGGGGAAAACCGTGGCCGGTCGGCTCGACGCCCGCATGCGCAGCGGCCTGCCGGCTGTAGGCGATCTCGCGTATCTCGCCGCGATCCACCAGAGCCAGGCGCCGGCGCGGAACGCCTTCGCCGTCGAAGGGCGCGCCGGATTGGTCCGGGTGCTGAACATCGTCGTGGATGGTAACGTTATCTCCGAAGAGCTTTTCGCCGATGCGGTCGTTGAGAAAGCTCCGGCCGTCGCGCACGGCAGTAGCAGAAAAGTCCATGAACATCTGGCCCACTAGATCGAGCACCGCTGCGGGCTCCAGTATGACGGTGTAGCGGCCGGGTGGCAATTCGCGTGGAGCACTCGATTGCTCGGCCTTCCGGGCCGCCGACTCGGCGAGCGCTCGTGGGGATATGGCTCGGTGGTCACACGCGCTGGCCTTGGCCCAACCGGAGCTGTCCGAGGCCATGGCCGTGATCGAGAACCGCGCCATGGTCTCGCGATGCGTGACCCGAACGCCGCGCGAATTGAAGAGCGTGAATTCGCTCTCGCCGGTCGAATAAATGCCGGCGGCGGTCTGGCCTGGCGATTCTACAACTTGGATGGCTTCGGCCACGGATTCGGCGCGATGCAGCGGGGTGGCGGCCGCGGTTTCCTCGAAGTAATGCGCACAGGCTGACGCCTGTCCCGCATAGAGCGGCAACAGCTCGGGATCGGGCTCCGTAAGCCGCGTGATCGCGATCGCCTCCGACACGACCCCGCGAATGGACTCCGCATCCAGCCGGTTGGTGGACGCCCGGGCCGTGCGGCCGTCAATCAGCGGCCGGACGCTCAGGTGTGCCGCGCGCTCCGCGACGTTTTGATGGATGGCATTGTTCGCGAACCGGGTCAGCGCGGCGGTTTCGGTCGCCAGAATCGCCTCCACCTCCGTTACGCCCTGAGCGCGAGCGGCATCGACCACCTGTTGGAAGACGTCATCCGGCATAGGCGCCACCTATTTTGATCTTGCGGAACCGCGCCGGGCTGGCGCCGTGACCTGTGCCCATCACCTGCTCCGGTTGTCCTTTGCCGCAATTGGGAACGCCCCACAGCGTCCAGTGCCGCCGGTCCGCGATGGCCACGCACGAATTCCAAAACTCCGTCGAAATGCCGCTGTAGCTCGGGTTCTTCAGCATGCGCACGCGCCGGCCATCGTGAATCTCCCACGCGATCTCGCATCCGAACTGAAAGTGATAGCGCTTGTCGTCGATGGACCAGCTCCGGTTGGTCTCCATGCAGATGCCGCGCGCGTCGAACACTTCGTCGAGCGATTGCTCACCGGGCTCCAGGCTCACGTTAGTCATGCGGATGAGCGGCAGCCGCGTCCACCCGTCGGCGCGCATGCAGCCGTTGGAACGCGATTCGCCCACCGCCGCCGCGGTCTCCCGAGAGGTCATGTAGCCCGTGAACAGGCCGCCCTCGATGATCTGGTTGCGCTGCGCGGGAACGCCCTCGTCGTCGAAAGCAAACGTCCCCAGGCCCGGACCGTGCTCCAGGCGCGCGTCGCACACCACGTTGACCATCGGCGAGCCGTATCGCAGGCGCCGGAGCTGATCCAGCGTCAGGAAGCTCATGCCCGCATAGTTGGCTTCGCTGCCCAGGACACGGTCGAGCTCGATGGGATGCCCGATGGATTCGTGGATCTGCAATGCAAGCTGCGAGCTGTCCAGAATGAGATCGAATTCACCCTCGGGGCACTGCGGCGCATCGTGCAGCGCGACCGCCTCTTCGGCGATCCGGCCGGCGTTCCCCATGAGATCGAGCTCGTCGATGAGTTCGTATCCTTTGAGCTGATGCTGCCCGCCAAAGGAATTGGGGTAGGAGCGCTTCTGGATTTCGCCGTCTTTGTAGCTGAGCGCGGAAAACCCGGCGCCCGAAAGGTACCGGGTCTGGTCGATCACGCTGCCGATGGTCGAGACGAAGATCTGACGGACGCGTTCGAAGTGCATGCTGGTCTCGGCCAGGCTGACGCCTGCCACGCCGCGCACCGTGGAATCCACCGATAGCAGCGTGGCGAGCTGGCGGTCAATCGACACCGTGAAGGGATCGATCTGTATCGGCGAGACCCAGACCGCTTCGTACTTGTCCTCCGGCGCGAGCGCAACCGGGTGCTTGCGAGCCGCGGCGCCGGATCGCGCGATCTCCACGGCCAAGGCAGCCGCCGATTCGATACCGCGAGGCGTCAGATCGTCGGTGGCCGCGAAGCCCCAGCTCCCTCCCGCCAGCACCCGGATGCCGAGCCCGGCGGATTCCGAGCTCGCCACATGGCCTGGTTTGCCGTTCTTGGTCGTCAGCTCGCGCTCGCGGGTCCCGATGGCGCGGACGTCGGCATACTCGGTATCCCGGCCCGACACCAGGTCCAGGGCGCGAAGGGCGAACTCCTTCATCGCGGCGTGATCAGGCCGCCCAGCTTATCCTGCTCCGTGCTTGCCGTGCGCGGGAAGCGCGTGGAGTAGGCCTCGGGATACTTCAGGCCCGATCCCGTATTGTAGAGCACGATCCGGTCGGTCTGCTTGAGGAATCCGCTTTCCAGCAGCTTTTGTGCAGCAGCCACGCATGCGGCGCCCTCGGGCGCGGCAAAGATGCCCTCGTCTGTGGCAAGCTGCACGCCGGCGTTCATCAGGTCTTCATCGCTGATTGCGATCGCCGTGCCCCCGCTCTCCCGCACCGCATTCAACACCAGGAAATCCCCGAGCGGCTTGGGAACGCGCAAACCCGCCGCCAGGGTGTGAGCGTTCTCGAAGAACCGGCTCCGCGGCTCGTTCTCCTCGAAGGCGCGCACCACCGGCTGGCAGCCCTCGGCCTGCACCGCGATCATCTTCGGGCGCCGCGGGCCAATCCAGCCGAGCTTCTGCATTTCGTCAAAAGCTTTCCACATACCGATCATGCCTACGCCGCCGCCCGTCGGATAGAAAATGGCGTCGGGCAGTTCCCAACCCATCTGCTCGGCCACCTCGTACCCCATCGTCTTTTTGCCTTCGATGCGGTACGGCTCCTTCAGCGTGGAGACGTCGAACCAGCCCTCCACCGGGCCGCGTTCAGCCACCATCTTCCCGCAGTCGCTGATCAGGCCATCGACGAGCGTGACCTGCGCCCCATAAGCCTTGCACTCCAGGTAGTTGGATTGCGGAACGTCGCGCGGCATGAAAATGTGGGCTTCGATGCCGGCCGCGGCGGCGTACGCGGCCATCGCGCTGGCTGCGTTCCCGGCCGAAGGAATGGCCACCTTCTTGATACCCAGCTCGACGCACATCGAGACCGCGCAGGAGAGCCCTCGCGCCTTGAACGACGCCGTCGGATTCATGCCTTCGTCTTTCACCCACAGCGAGTCCGCGCCGATTCGCGCCCCCAGGCGATGAGTTCGCACCAGCGGCGTCCAGCCTTCACCGAGGCTGACGATCGATGCATCCGAGGGCGGCAGAACGGGAGCGTAACGCCACATGCTGGCGCGCCCGTTGGGAACTTCGCGCCGTAGCCAGCGGTGGCGAAGTCTCTCCAGGTCGAAGCGTACCAGCAGGGGACCGCCGCAGGTACAGAGGTTGGCAACCGCCTGCGCATCGTAACGCGTGCCGCACAGGCTGCATTCCAGATGGGACGCTTTAGACATGCAACAGCAAGTCTAACATCTGGCTCCGCGCGGCTAGTGCCGGTACTTTTGACGCGATTCCAGCCGAAAACCCGCGAAAGTCCTAGCACTTGAACGCTGCCGCGGTCTATGGAACAGATTTCCCTTTCGTGATGAAATCGAGCCATGAACGTCGATGCAGTGGTGCTTGCACTGATCGCGATGGCAGACCTGGCGTTCATCGCGCACCTCCGGCAGAGACGGCGGCTGCACCTGCGGGAGAATCGTGTGATGCGCAGCCTCACGTTGGCTGTTCGGCGCGAGAACGGCGAGATCGTGATGCCGAAAAGGATGCGTTGGGCCAGGGCGTTTTAAGGCCGCTTACAACTGCTCGATCTCTCCAGCCAGCAGCGCTACGTGCTCCTCTTCTTCCGCCGCTAGTTCCTCGCAAAGTTCTTTCTCCAAACCCGCGGGCAGGCTGCGGGCCAGGCCCCGGAAATGGTCGCGGGTCCGCTGCTCCATTTCCAGGGCGATCTGATAGAGGTCGCGGACGGCGGCGTCTTCCGAGATGTGGACCCCCTTGAAAAGCCAGCTCGATAGCAGCGTGTTCTCGTCCGCCGATAGCTCCACGACCTCGCGATCGAGGTGCGCATGGTACTTTTCTTCCAGTTCGTGCAAATGATCGAGCTCGGCTTCGTACAGTCGCTCCAGCACGGCCCGCTGCTCGCGAGTGCGTGCCCGGTCGCGGGCCAGCTTATAGAAGTGGAACGAGTTCAGCTCGAACTGCACCGCGTCCCGAATGGCCTGGAAGCGCATCGAGTCGCCCAGGTCGCGATCGCGGATGATTTCCAGATCGCCGCCGCACAGAAAGCACTTGCCGTACGGCACGGCCAGCCCGCTGGTGAGTTTGAAACAGCTCTTGCATCGCCAGGTGTAACGCACCTGCGCGCAGCAGATTTCGTCGTCCTCGACGACGCTTCGGCACTTGGGACAAGTCGATGGCATGTTACACCTTCTCCGCTTCCGCGAGTTCGTTGGGAACATCCGGCGTCAGAATCCCCATGTACTCCAGCATGCCGCGAGCGGCTCGTTTGCCGGCGCCCATGGCGAGAATTACGGTGGCGGCGCCGGTGACGATGTCGCCTCCGGCGAAGAGGCCCGGAATCGACGTCATGCCGGTCTGCTCGTCTACATCGATGTACCCCCACTTGTTGGTCTTCAGCCCGGGTGTGGTCTGAGCGATGATCGGGTTGGCGGTGGTTCCGAGCGCGTAGATCACGGTATCTACGTCAATCAGGGACTCCGAACCCGCTACCGGCACCGGCCGCCGCCGGCCCGAGGAATCCGGTTCGCCGAGTTCCATCTTCTGCACGCGCATTCCGGTGACCCAGCCGGCGGAATTGCCGACGATCTCCACCGGATTGGTAAGCCACTGGAATTGGATGCCTTCTTCAATGGCGTGTTCCAGCTCTTCGGCCCGCGCCGGCGACTCCCGCCGGGACCGCCGGTAGACAATGGTCACCGCTTCCGCGCCCATACGCAGCGACACCCGGGCAGCGTCCATGGCGGTGTTGCCGGCGCCGACCACCGCGACCCGTTTGCCCATCCCAACCGGGGTATCGTACAGCGGCTGGCGGTGGCCGCGCATCAGGTTGACGCGCGTCAGGAATTCGTTGGCGCTGAACACGCCGTTGAACGCCTCCCCAGGGATGCCCGCGAACTTCGGCGAGCCCGCGCCTGTGGCGATGAATGCAGCGGCGTAGCCCATGTCGCCGAGTAATTGTGGAATCGTAAAGAGCTTGCCGACGATGGTATCGAGCCGGATTTCCACGCCCATCTTGCTCAGGTTTTCGATTTCGGTATCGATGATGATGTCCGGCAGGCGGAATTCGGGGATACCGTACTTGAGCACTCCTCCAGCGACATGAAGCGCCTCGAAGATCGTGACCCCGACGCCCGCTTGTGCCAGGCTGCCCGCGCACGCCAGCCCGGCCGGACCGCTTCCGATGATGGCGGCCTTCTTCCGGACCTTGCCGTTGGTCGATGGACACTCGTCCCAGCCCCGCCCAAGTGCGGCGTCCGCCACAAACCGCTCCAGGCGTCCGATGGCCACCGGCTTGAACTTGGCGCCGACCACGCAAGTGGCTTCGCACTGGGATTCCTGCGGGCAGACCCGGCCGCAGACCGCCGGCAGCGCGTTGTCCTTCTTCAGAATCTGGTACGCATCTTTGATATCGCGCCGCGCCACGGCGGAAATGAAGCCCGGAATATCGATGCCGACCGGGCAGCCCGGCACGCAGCGCGGCTTCTTGCAGCGCAGACAGCGTTCCGCCTCGTGCAGCGCGCCGTCGAGTTGCAGGCCAAGGGCAACCTCGTTGAAGTTCCGCGCCCGCGCTTCCGGGGTCTGGTGCGGCATGGGAGCTCGCTCGGGCGGAATGGTCTTGATGTTCTTCGGCAGCCGCGGACCGGGAGGCGCCGCAATCGGTTCCGGCAGCTCGCAGGCGGCCAGGATCGCCGGCGGCGGCGGCGCTGTAACCCGGTCCGTGAGGCTGGCCAGCTTGGCGCTCTCGCTGCGGAAGCGTTCCATGGCAGCCTTTTCCTCGCGCTCGAAACGCTTCTGACGCAGGGACAACTCGTCGAAGTTCACCAGGTGGCCGTCGAAATCGGCGCCGTCCACGCAGGCGAACTTCATGGCACCGCCGACCGTCACGCGGCACGATCCGCACATTCCCGTCCCATCGACCATGATCGAGTTCAGGCTAACGATGGTCGGGATCCCAAATGGCCGTGTGGTCTCGCAGCACGCCTTCATCATCGGGATCGGTCCGATGGCGACCACTTCGCACACGTCCGCCTCCCTGGCCAGGACATCGGCCAAAGCGTGAGTGACGAAGCCCTTACGGCCGTAGGTGCCGTCGTCGGTGGTGACGACCAGGCTGTCGCTGTATTCGCGGAACTGATCTTCCCAGAAGACGAGATCGCGGCTCCGGAACCCGACGATGGAGACCGTGCGGTTCCCAAGCTGTTTGTACGCCCGGAGTTGCGGGTAGATAGGCGCCACACCCAGACCGCCGCCCACCAGGACCACCGTGCCCTCGAACTTGCGAATGTGGCTGGGGAGACCCAATGGCCCGATGAAATCCAGGATGGTGTCCCCCTCGCGCAGGCCCATCATCTCGGTGGTGGTTTTTCCAACAGCCTGGATGACCACACTGACCGTCCCGGCCCCGACATTGAAGTCCGCGACCGTCAGCGGAATGCGTTCGCCATGCTCATCGATGCGAGCCATGACAAAATGGCCGGGACGTGCCGCGCGCGCCACATCGGGCGCTTTCACGTCCCAGAGAAAGGTGGTGGGGCCGAACTGAATCCTACGAGTGATGAGAAACACAACACCCCCTGAGAAGCACCATAGTAGCAAAATTCCAGTTATTTTGGGTCTGGAACTATGGAAACCGCTCCCGGCTCTTCCGCCTGATACCATAGCCACAAAAATATGACCCGTCGCGATCTTATCCGTGCCTGCGCCGCCGCCCCCCTCGCGGCCGCCGCTTCCGCCCAAATGCGTTACCAGCCGGCCTGGGAATCCATCGACAGCCGCCCATGTCCCGCGTGGTATACCGGCGCCAAGTTCGGCATCTTCATTCATTGGGGCGTCTACAGCGTTCCGTCATACGCGCCCCTCCATTCGAAGAACGAAACCATGTACGCGGAGTGGTATTGGAATTCGCTGAACAAGGGCGCGGCGTCTTCCACGAAAAAGTTCCACGACCGCGTCTACGGACCGAACTTCCAGTACTTCGATTTCGCGCCGATGTTCAAGGCCGAACTCTACGACCCCGATCATTGGGCCGACATCTTCCAGCGGTCCGGCGCCCGATACGTCGCGCTGACCAGCAAGCACCACGAGGGTTTCACGCTCTGGAAGAACGCGGAAGCCAATCGCACCTGGGGACGCCCGTGGAACGCCGTGGATATCGGTCCTCACCGCGATATCGCGCTGGACCTGATGGAGGCCGGCCGCCGCAAGGGCCTCCATATGGGCATCTATTACTCCCTCTACGAGTGGTACAACCCGCTCTGGCTCTCCGACAAGAAGCGTTACGTGGCCGAGCACATGTTCCCGCAGTTCAAAGACGCGGTGAGCCACCTCAAGCCCAGCATCATCTTCAGCGACGGCGAATGGGAGCTCACCAGCGCCGAGTGGCGGTCGCCGGAGCTGCTCGCCTGGCTCTTCAACGAATCGCCCGTGCGCGACGAGATCGTGATCGACGACCGCTGGGGCAAGGACACCCGCCACAAACACGGCGGCTACTACACCACCGAATACACCAGCGGCATGCAGCAGGCGGCGCATCCCTGGGAAGAGAGCCGCGGCATGGGCTACTCCTATGGGTACAACCGGAACGAGAAGGCCGAGGACTATCGCACCGACCGCGAGCTGCTGATGATGCTGATCGATATCGTGAGCCGGGGCGGCAACCTGTTGCTGGATATTGGCCCAACGGCCGATGGCCGCATTCCGGTCATCATGGAGGAGCGTCTGCTTCAACTCGGCGACTGGCTGCGGCCGAACGCGGAGGCGATCTACGGTACGCACGCTCGCAATGTCACGCGCCAGTGGAGCCAGGGAACGGTCCCCAAACTCGAAGTAAAGGAGTACATGTCGGACTATCCGATCTCCGCCCTGGTGGATTCGCCGCCTGCCGGGAACGCGCGCGTGGATGCCTTCTTCACGGCCAACAACGGCGCGGTGTATGCCATCCTGCCGCGGCGGCCGGTCGGCGAAATCGTCCTGAATGACATCGACGGAAACATGCGCGTCACTCTGCTCGAAGGCGGCCAGGCATTGGAAGCGACGCGCCAGGGCAAACTTCTACGAGTTCGTATTCCGGCCGCGCTCTCCGCAAGCCTGCCCGCGCGCCAGGCTTACGTGCTCAAGCTCGCCGGGGCGATGTAGGACAGGCTTCAGCCTGTCCAGGCATTTACCGCGAGAACATCACCTTGCCGCCGACGATGGTGTACACCACGTCGGTAGCGGGAATCTCGTCCTCCGGAATGGTCATGATGTCCCGCGAGAGCACGGTGACATCGGCAAGCTTTCCGACTTCCAACGAGCCTTTGAGCTTCTCTTCGAACGCAGCGTACGCGTTGTTCCACGTATACGACTTGAGCGCTTCTTCGCGGCTCATGCGTTGATCGGGATAGAAGACGGTGCCGTCCTTGAGCTTCCGGCTCACGCTCGCATAGAACGAAGCCAGCGGGCTCACGTCCTCCACCGGCGCATCCGTGCCGTTGCCGACGACGGCCCCGGTCTTCATAAGCTTCTGCCAGACGTAGGCGCCCTCTTCCGCGCGCTTCGCACCCAGCCGCAGCAACACGTAGGGTGCGTCGCTGGTGCAGTGCACTCCTTGCATCGCGGCGATCACGCCCAGCCTGCCGAAGCGCGGAATGTCGGCTGCGTTCAGGTGCTGCGCGTGCTCGATCCGCCACCGGAGATCCTTGCCCGGCTTGTCAGGACGCGCCTTGAACGTGTCTTCGAATATGTTGAGCGTCTCGCGATTGGCGCGGTCGCCGATGGCGTGCACGCACAACTGGTATCCGTGCTGGATGGCGAGCTCGGCCGTCCTGCGGATGTCCGCGGGGTCATCGGTATTGAGTCCGCTGGAGTTCGGGCTGTCGGTGTACGGCTCGAGCAGCCAGGCGCCGCGCGGCCCCAGCGCCCCGTCGATGGCGCGCTTGATCGCGCGCACCGTGAAGAAATTGTCGCCCGCTCCGATAATCCGGTACTGATCGAGCTTCGGCGCAATCACGTCGTTGGGCATGCGGAGCATCATCCAGATGCGCAGCCGCAGCTCGTGGTTGTCGGCCATCTTCTTCAGGACGTCGATCGTGGAAAACGGCGACCCCGCATCCTCGAACGTGGTGATCCCCTTCGAGAGCGACTCGTCGATGGCCAGCTTGATCGCCCGGTTCGTGATTTCGGCGCGCTCGGCAGGCGTGCGCCGGTTCTCCGCCTCGGTTCGCGCGCGGCTCACTACACCCTGCGCGCGCTCGCGCAGCAGGCCCGTCGGGTTGCCCTTTGAGTCCTTGAGAATCTCTCCGCCCGAGGGATTCGGCGTGCCGGCAGTCACACCCGCCAGCTCCAGCGCCTTTCCGTTGACGAACGCCGCGTGCCCGCTGGCGTGTGTCAGGAGCACGGGATTATCGGGCGAGACCTTGTCCAGCGAGGCGTGAAGCGGGAATCCCTCGACGTTCGGTTCCGGAGCCTGGCTCCACTTCGACTGGTGCCAGCCGCGGCCGATGATCCACTCGCCCGGCTTGGCCTGCTTCACGGCGCGCGCCACCTGCGCGACGATGTCGTCCCAGGTGCGCGCCTCTCTCAGGTCCAGCCCCATGCGGAACTCGCCGACGCCGGTGAAGTGGCCGTGGCCTTCGATGAAACCGGGAATTGCGAGCATCCCGTGCAGGTCGATGACCTTGGTGTTCGGCCCGATCCAGCGCTGCGCGGCGGAATCGGCGCCGAGCGCGGTGATACGGCCGCCGCGCGCCGCCAGCGCCTGTGCCAACGGCGCTGCCGCATTCATGGTGACAATCTTCCCGTTGCGGAGCACCAATTCGGCCGGCTGCGCAAGAGCAGCCGCGGCAAGCGCGGCATGAGCCGCGAAGATGGATACACGCATGCGTACAGGATAACGTCTAGTCCTGGCGCAGGGCATCCACCGGGTCGAGCCGGGAGGCCCGCCGCGCAGGCAGGTAGCTCGCGGCAAATGCGGCAGAACCGAGCAGCACCGCGGCCAGCAGCGGCAGCGTGTAGTCGGCGGCAGCGAACCCGAAGAGCATGCCGCGAAGCGCGCGCGTGGCGGCAACGGCTCCCGCGCCGCCCACCAGGAGGCTCGCAGCCATGAGCAGCGACACCTCGCCGAGCACCATCCGGTAGATGCCCGCGCGCCCGGCGCCGAGCGCAATGCGAATTCCGATTTCGTGCGTGCGCCGCTCGACCGCGTACGAGAGCACGCCGTACACGCCGATATAGCAAAGCGCCAGCGCGAGCAATCCGAAAGTCCCGGCGATCGCGGCCAGCAGCTTGTCGTTGCCGAGCCCGCCCTCGAAAGCTTCTGCGTAGTTGCGAATCGCCCCGATCTTGAGATTGGGGTCCACCGACTTCACGGCTGCTCTGGCCGCGGCGGCCGCCTGCGCCGGATTCCCCGCCGGACGCAGCACAATGCCGGTCACCGGCGCCGGGCTTTGAGCGATTGGAACGTACAGGACGAAACCGAAGGGCTCTCGCGCGCTCGAGAAGCGGACATCCCGGGCGACACCGATCACCTGCATCGCGTCTCTTGCGGCGTAGCGGTCTTTCTGAGAGACGAAGCGGCCGATCGCACTCCCTGCGCCGAACAGCGCCCGCGCCGCACCCTGGTTCAGGACTACCACCGGCGCGGCCCCGGCGCGGTCCTCCGCGGTAATCCCCCGGCCCGCGGCCATCGGAATCCCCATCGTCTCGAAAAATCCGGGCGACACGCAGACCAGGCGCGTGACGTCGGTACGCTGCGCGGCACGTTCCGGCGTTGAGATACCCACCGTCCGCAGGAGCGATGACATGGGACCGAACGCGGACACCGCCGCCGAGCGAACGCCTGGAAGCAAGTTCATCCGTTCGTACAGCGGCCAGACCAGTGCCCCCTGGTGCGCGATCGCCTGAGGCGTGAGTTCCAGCGGGATGTCCACCAGCAGGGCGTCGCGGCTCATGCCGAAGTCCTGATGTCGCAGATTCCAGAGCGAGCGCGCAAACAGAGCCGCGCCGCAGATCAATACTAGCGACAGGGAGATCTGGGCGATCACCAGCGCATTGGCGAAGTGGCGCCGCCGGGCGCCGGCAGTCGTCCGGTGCTGTGACTGCAAGGCCGAATGCACATCCACCCGCGTGGCGGCGAAGGCGGGCGCGAGTCCAAACATGCAGGTGCACGCCAGGGCCGCGGCAAGCGCGAAGATCGCTTCGTGCCAGCCCGCTTCCAGACGCAGCCCGGTACCCACGGATGCCAGCGCGGCCAGGGCCGAGGCGCCGCGCGAACCGAGCGGGAATGCCAGTGCAATACCGGCAGCGCAGAGCACCAGGCTCTCTGTCAGCAACTGCCGGAGGATGCGCCACCGCCCGGCGCCGAGTGCCAGCCGCACCCCGATCTCGTGCGTACGAACCGCCGCCCGGCCGAGCAGAAGATTGGCCAGGTTGCTGCAAAGCATGACGAGTACCAGGCCGGCCATCCCCATGAGCAGCCACAAGGGCCGTTCGAATCGCCGGTCGAGATCGCCGATGCCGCGATTGGCGGGCGCCACCCGCACGCGGTAGTCCCTGCCGAAACGTGTGACCGTAAGATGTGCGAACTCGCGGAACAGTGGGTCCAGCGCCGCCTCTGCCTGGCGCGCCGCGACACCCGGACGCAGGCGCCCGATCATGGAGAGCCACGAATACGCCGCGCCGTTGATACGGTCGCCGGGCGTGATCGCGGGCTGGAGGCTCATGGGAACCCAGAAATCTCTGGCCGCGCCCGGAGTTTCGCCGAAGAACCCGGCGGGCGCGACGCCGATGATGGCGGCGCGTGCTCCGTTGAGCTGCAGAGTCCGCCCGATCGCGGAAGTGCTGCGGGCGTATTCCCGTGTCCAGTAACTGTCACTAAGCACCGCGACGGGCTGCGCCCCGGGACGGTCGTCATCCTCCGTGAAAACGCGGCCGATCTGAGCGGGGATGCCGAGCGTCCGGAAATAAGCGCCGCTCACCATGAACCCCCGCCCGCCATCGGGTGCCGGCAGCCCGACGTCGCTGACCGCGAACAGGGAGTCGAGCACCTGCTGCCGTGCGGCCAGCTCGCGGAACAGCGGATAGCTGACGCGTTGCGGGTCGCTGCCCTCGAGCAGCTGAATCTGCACTAACCCGCCGGGGTCGCGAACCGGAAGCTCGCGGAACAGTACGGCGTCCAGCACCCGGTAGATGGCGAGGTTTGCGCCGAGTCCGAGGGCCAGCGTCAGTACGGCGGCAAAGGCGAAACCCGGGCTGGCTCGCAACTGCCGCAAAGCATAGACAATGTCCCGCGCCAGGTTGTCCAGCAAAGGAATCCGTCTCTGTTCGTAGTAGAGTTCGCGGACCTGTGTAGCGCCCGCGAACTGGCGGCGCGCTTCCGCGTGTGCTGCCTCCGCCGTCATGCCGCGCCGCTCGTATTCCGCGGCCAGTGATGCCCGGTGCGCGGCCATCTCCTCGGCCAGCTCCGCGGGTGTGCGGCCGCGGCCGGCCAGTCGCGAGAACAGCACGCGCAGCCAGGTCACGATTCGCCCTCCAGCATGCGCGCCATCATGGCCACCGTGCGCGACCAGTTCTCCGCCTCCGCGGCGAGCTGTTTCCGGCCGGCGCGCGTGATGGTGTAGAAGCGTGCGCGCCGGTTGTTGTCGCTGGCGCCCCAATGGCTGGTGATCCAGCCTTTCTGCTCCAGGCGCAGCAGGGCCGGATAAATTGTCCCCTGGTTCAGCTCCAGCGCGCCTTCGGCGACCTGCTCGATCCGCCGTGCGATCCCGTATCCGTGCAGCGTACCCAACGTGTCGAGCGTCTTGAGCACCATCAGATCGAGGGTGCCATAGGGCACTTCACTCCTGTTGTCCATCAACAGAGAGAATACGCCCCTGCGTATAGCAAGTCAACGGGTCCGATTACAGCAGCTTCAGGGCCTCGGGGTCCCAGCGGCAGATCTTGCGCTCGAAATAGCTGAGGTTCGAAAGCAGGGCCGGACCCGCGGCGCGATAGCCGAACAGCGCATCCTCGGTCACCGGCTTCCGGGACCGGACCGCCGCCTGAAACACGCGATGGTGGTCGATGGCGTCGTTGTACCCCTTCGGCGGCACGAACTTCTCCTCCGCGGACATCTGGGCGGAATCCACCTTCGGACGTTGCGGGTACTTCTCGCGGTATTCCTTGAGGTACTGGTCCTGGATTGCCTTGGCAAAAGTGTCGATCGTGTATCCAGGCTCGGCTTCGCGCGGCACCTTGGAAAGCGTCACGTCGTTCTCCACCGACATGATGCCTTCGCTGCCGATGAAGCGCAGCCCGGCATTCTCCGTGGCGCCATCCACCAGGTTCACGCGATACATGACGTTGAACGCCGGGAAGCGCCCGCGCGCGGGGTAATCGTAGAGCGCGATCATCACGTCCGGGACATCGCGGCCGTCCTTCCAGAAACGCAGGCCGCCGGTGGCATAGACGCGCTCGGGGCCGATGGCGTCGGCGGCGAAGTGCAGACCGCTGATGAGGTGCACGAATAAATCTCCCGGAACGCCCGTGCCGTAATCCTGGTAGTTGCGCCAGCGGAACAGCCGGACGGGCTCGAACGGACGTTTCGGCGCCCGGCCCAGGAAGCGGTCCCAGTCGATATTGGAGGGTGAGGCATCGGGAGGAATTGAGTATTGCCAGGCGCCGAGGGCGCTGTTGCGGTCCACCCAGGCTTCCACGGTGTTGAGGTCGCCGATCGCCCCCGCGTTGAGGAGTTCTTTGGCCTTGGCGTAGATGATGCTGCTGACTCGCTGGCTTCCCACCTGGAAGATGCGGCCCGTGCGGCGGGCGGTCTCGATCACGCCCGGTCCATCGCCGAGCAATTGCACCATCGGCTTCTCGCAATACACGTCCTTGCCCGCGTTCATGGCATCGATGGAGATGGCCGAGTGCCAATGGTCGGGCGTGGCGATAATGACCGCGTCGACGTCCTTGCGAGCGAGCACCTCGCGGTGATCGCGGCTCGTGAAGACGTGATCGCCGAAGACTTCGCGGATGCGCTTGAGGCGGCCGTCATAAACGTCGCAGGCGGCGACGATCTCGGCTCCGCCCAGCGAGAGCGCGTTGCGCATGTCGTAGAAGCCCTGCCCTCCGCTTCCGATGAGGGCGTAGTGAATCTTGTCGTTGGCAGAGGTCTGAGCCTGTGCGGCCGCGAGCCCCGCGCCCGCGGCCGCACCGAGAAAATGGCGTCGGTTGATCGGCATGGTTCTAATGTACTCCCGCGCGCCGGTCCGGAGGCCCGCCTTACCTGCGGAAACGGTTGATGATCGTCGATTGCTGGTCGGGCTTGTACTCCAGGATGGCTCCCTGTGTAACCAGCGTGCGCGTCAAGGCTCCGGTATCGATCGACTGCACCGGGACATTGCCGCGAATCGCCATCGATGCCGCCACGCCCGCCGCTTGTGCCAGGATCATGTATTGCGGCTCCATGCGCAGGGTGCTGTACGCCACGTGGCTGGCGGAGAAGCACACCGGCACCAGCAGGTTCTGCGCTTCGGTCCGTTTGGGTGTGAGGACGCGGTACGGAATCTGGTATGGCTGCACCGGCACCTGCATGTCGCCCTCATTCCGTACAAAGCCCTCCCTGGTGACGATGCGCTGAATGTTGTGCGAATCGCTGTTGTAAGATCCCATGCCGATCGGGTCGGGCTTCGTCAGGTCGGTCTGGATGTCCTTCTGCGTCATGACGTATTCGCCCGCCATGCGGCGCGCTTCCCGGATGTAGAGCTGATTGGGAAAATTCTGGTTGTCGGTGAATTCGTCCTTGGCCAGCCCCCACTCGTTGGCCTCTCTTTGCAGGTCGGCCGGCACGCGGGGGTCGTGAGCCAGGAACCAGAAGAACCCCTTGGTGTAATCTTCATGGTCGCGCCAGATCTCGGCGCGCCGCGCATAGGACGCGTTGGGATACTCCCAGGACTTCCCGATGTAGTCCGTCGAGAACGCCCCGTTGTTGTTCATATCCGCTTTTTGGTTCGGGATGGGCGAGATCGAGATGACTTCGCCCAGTTTCGAAGCGCGGCCCTGTTTCTGCTTCATGGCGGCGAGCAGGCGCGCGAACAGCTCGTAGTGTCCAGGGTCGTAATGGTCCGGCCTGGCATATGCCACCTGGTTGGCCGGGTCGTGCGAGAGGATCATCCGGAAGTTGTATGCCTGCACCTTGCGATCGGCGGCGCCCGGTTCTCCCGGCGGGGCCGCGGAGATTTCTGGGAGCAGCTTTCCCGCGGCATCGTACGGCGAGAGATCCACCAGGAACTGATGCTTGGGAGTTTCGCCGCGCACGCCGGCCAGCGATTCGCCGTACTGCGCCGTGCTCTCCCGCCCCCAAGTAAACGTTACCCCGGCCTGCGCCATCAGGTCGCCTTCGTAGGTACAGTCGGCGAACACGCGCGCGGTGTAGGTCTCGCCGTTCTCCATCGTGATCGATTCCAGGCGCGTGCCGGCCTTGCGCACGCCGTCGTGTTCGCGCAGGCGCCGTCCGAACAACACCGTCACTCCCGCCTGGCGGAGCATCTCGCGGAAAATGCTTTCGGCTACGTGGGGCTCGGGCAGCCAAGCGATCTCCTGCAGGTGCTGTGCCATGTC
Source organism: Candidatus Acidiferrales bacterium (assembly GCA_035499435.1). GTDB lineage: Bacteria > Acidobacteriota > Terriglobia > Bryobacterales > Bryobacteraceae > Solibacter. The sequence goes on from DATJYW010000327.1 coordinate 21,070, forward strand.
GTAGGCGTTGCCCGCGCGCCAGTAGAACTCGAGCGCATATCCGCCGATCACCTCGCGCCGGCCCACGTCGGTGCGCGACAGGCCTCCCGATACCATGCCGCCGATGTGCTGTCGCGGCTCGAGCAGCGCAACCCTGAGTCCCATACGCGCGCCGCTCACCGCGGTGATCGCGCCGCCCGCGGTTCCGCCGTAGACTACGAGGTCGTAGGAATTTTGGCACCAGGCGGAAACGGCAAAGGCCACCGCCAGGACCAGGGAGCGAACCCGTCTCATCGGAATTACGTTAGCAGGCCGCTAGCGTCGCGTGGTGAGCAGCCTCACCAGGATCATGACCAGGTTCCAGGAGACGATCGCCGCGAACCAGTAGTTCAGGAACACGACGACGCGCGGCCGCCGGAATTTCATGGCCAGCGAGACCAGCAGCACCGCGAACAGCTTCGCGATCAGCAGAGCCGCGACCGGCCCGACCTGCATCAGCCGTCCGATGAACAGGCTGGCCTCGCGCGCGCCCAACTGGAGACCGAGCAGCGTCGTGAGAATATCGAGAACTTGCAGAATCAGGAAAGTGATCAGCGATGCGGCAGGAAACTCCCGCCGCAGACGCAAGGGTATCGGAACCATCATGAGGCAGTCACATCATTGTTGACCCGCGCATCGCGAGCGTTCCAGGTTATCTTTCGTTAGTTCCAGGTGGGTCTCTGCGGCCTCGATCGGATAAACAAGGCGACCGCCAGGATCTGCGGGGATGGTGTAAACCTGACCTCAGGTTCGCCGGGGATGCGCCGGCGGTCCAAACCGCCGCCCTGTGAAATTGCGGCCGCAGGTGTGACGAGGTAAGGATATGCTGGCGCGAATTGGTGGGCCCTGTAGGATTTGAACCTACGACCAACGGATTATGAGTCCGCTGCTCTAACCGCTGAGCTAAGGGCCCGTCCCTTCGTACCGCTGGTGGAACAGTTTCAGATTATCACGCACGTGAGCCCGAACTCCCGCTGGTGGTCCCCACGTAGCAAGTGGATGCGCGGGCTTTCCAGCAGTCGGAGTCACCATACGTGACACTCGGCTTGGTGCAGTGCGTCAATCTGGTCGATCACGCCCCTCGCGCCAGCTCACCTGGAAGCGGAGCGACACAACCGTGTATTCTTCTGTCAAGCGGCCTTACGCAGCTTCTTCCACCACGATGGTGATGCGCTTCCCGAGCGCGCGGAACGCAGCTTCGAGCTGGTCGAGGCGAGAGCTGGGGAGCAGGTCGAGCAGGCGATCGCGGACGCTCCGAACAGAACCGGCCCGGCCCGCGATCACGGCAAGCGGCCTGTCCTATCCGGCCCTTTGGCAATCCACAAGCTATACCCCCATAGAGAAAAAGCATGGCAAATTTTTCAGGTGCGCCATTCCTGCCCACTTCAAACCAGTTACTCGCGTCTTATACCGCACCTGTTTGCCGCGGGACGGGCAGAACCGCACATCGTCGCGGATGCGCGACCGTCTTCGCCCGCACCTTCGAAGATATTTCGATGGTGCGGAATCAACTAAGTGAAAGGTAATTTGCTTCATTTCGAACAGGAGATTCCTTATGATGCGGTACACTTTTTTCCCACTCGCAGTAGCTGCGATGTCATTAGGACTATCCTGCGCCGCTCTGGCGCAGGGACCGGCCGGTGATGAGATCAAGATCACTTTCGACCGTCCGGTGACGGTCGGATCCCAGACATTACCCGCCGGGGACTATTTGATTCGCCAGGTCGACAGCGGTACCGACCCCCGAGTGCTGCAATTTTTGTCAAGCGACGGCACGCACTTGGATGCCACGGTTACTGCAATTCCCATCATGCAGAATACCCCACCCTCTGAAACCAAGGCGATCCTCCAGGATGAAGGCGGCGGAGCCCGCCTGTCGCGAATCTGGGTCCAGGGGCGGACATACGGGTTCGGCTTCCCCGGAACCGCCGCCCCGGCCCATCCCACGACAACCGCCAGTCTGCAAGGAAGCTACGCTCCAGCGGTAACTGCCGCGGCTCCACCGCCGCAACCGCAACCGCAACCGCAGCCGGAGGCCGCCCCACCTCCACCGGCGCCCCAGCCAGAGGCGGAACCTGCTCCGGCACCCGAGCAGCCAGCCCCGGCTCCCGCTCCGGCACCCATGCCCGCCACCGCCCTGGGATGGGCCGATCTGACCGCTGCCGGGTTGACGCTTGCAGCGGCCGGTCTGCTCCTCTACTGGCGATCGCAACGCCGAACGGCGTGACGGTAGGCTTATGCGCCGTGTCGCATTAGGAGTGATCGTCCTCGGAATTGTGACCGCCGCAACCGGGGTGGCGCTGCGCGTGGCTGCTTCCAGGGGCCAGGCGATCGCAAAGACGGAGTGGGACACAGTCACGGCGGGGCAGGAACGGTCCGGCGACGCGGACGCACCTGCCAGGCTTTCGTTTCCCGCTCAAGGCGAGGCGTTTTTCATAGAGGAAGGCGCCTCCAGGAAGAACCTGCTGCTCGGTCCGGCGCGGATTGCATGGTCCGCTGCGCCGGGCAAAAGCGGCAACTGCATCATTGCAGCGCATCGCGATACTCATTTCCGCGTGCTCAAAGATGTCAGGAAAAACGATCCCATCATTCTGGAGCGCCAGGGAGAGGAATTCGAGTACCGGATCGTGGGACTGTCGGTTGTGGGCGCCGGCGATAACCAGTTCTATCAACCCACCAGCGCACCGGTGCTCACGCTGGTAACCTGTTACCCGTTCTACTACTTGGGCCGGGCGCCCAAGCGGTTTATTGTGCGAGCTGAACTAGTCGCTTCGAATCATTAGAGGTGTTCGGAGCATACTCACTTCAGGTAATAACTTTCTTCAGTAGCAATTTCAGGAGGTCTACTCAATGTTTCGCGAGTCATTCGTTCCAAGGTTGGTCTTGTGTGTCTGTATAGCTGTACCTCTTGCAGAGGCGCAAACCCAGCAATCGACGCAAACCCAATACCAGCAACAGGCACAGCCCGTGCCCGGCCCGGCAGGAACATTCACCGGCACGCTCAACGGCGCCGGCATGGACGGCGCCACGGTAACCCTGACCAACGCAACCACCGGTGCGACCAAGAGCGCGGTTACCGACGAGAACGGGAAGTTCACGATTCCGGATCTTGCGCCGGGAACTTATCGCGCACAAGTTACTTTAAAGTCGGGCCTCAAGCTCGGTGAACATTCGATCGAGATCACTTCGTCCGGCGCCAATCCGATTCAGGTCGATCTCGAGTCCGCTACTACGGCGCCCGGCGCGAGGCTCGAACTGCATGGAAAGACGCCGACTGTCGAAATTTACTCCGCCGAGGTATCGAGAAGTTACGACAGCGACTTCATTCGCAGCTTGCCGCTCTTGGACCGCCAGAATCAGGAATTGATCACGTTGATGCCCGGTGTGTCTCCGCCTTCTCTTGCGGGGGACCGGATCTTCAATCCGCAGCGCGTGCGGATTTTCAACGTGAACGGCCTGCCTGCCTACGCCAATCTCTATAACCAGGATGGCGTCTTCGACAACGAGCCCTTCAACTACACGCCCGCCAGGACCGAGTCGAGCGAAGCGGTCCAGGCTCTGGAGGTCCGGACAAGCAACTACAACGCGGAATACGGCACATCCGGCGGGGCCTGGTCCAGCACAGTCACCCGGCCGGGTACCAACGCCATTCATGGCAGCCTGTTCGAGTTCAATACCAATAGCTACTTTCAGAGCGGGCATTCGCTCTTTGCGACGCAGAACCAGCCCCGCTTCAATACCAATCAGTTCGGCGGAACCGCGGGAGGCGCCGTCGTACCGGACAAAGTCTTCTGGTTCCTTTCCTATGAGGGGTTGATTCAGCGCGGCCGCACGGAATCCGAAGCCACCGTTCCGACTCCCGACCTGGCTTCCGGTAACTTCAGCGCGATTCCCGGCCTTACGTTATACAACCCGAATAGCGGGAGTGCTTCCGGAGCGGGCCGCGTAGTCTATCCGGGAAACATCATTCCCTTCGGGCAATTGAATCCGGCCGCACAGCAGCTTCTCGGTCTGCTTCCCGCGCCGAATCAGCCCGGCTTAACCAACAACCTGGTCGGTAGCGTGCCGCTTCTGGACGACAATCATCGGGTCGACGGAAAACTGGATGAACGGTTCACCGAAAAGACTACGGGCTTTCTGCGCTTCGGATACACCGACGGGAGCGTGAACCAGGGATCTCTGCTCGGTCTCGCGGGAAGCCCTCTCGAGTCCGGACTCCGGGCAATGAATGCGGCCGGCAGCCTCGTGCAGGTATTTGGGACCGGCGTCGTCGGCGAGCTTCGCATGGGTTACGACCGTTACCGGAACCAGATTTCCCCGTGGGGAAACTTCTATACCCTGAATGGGACAATCGCCGGTTTCCCAAACGGTGTGCCTTCGATCAACATGTTTGGCTTCACGCCCCTTGGCCTGCCGGCGAACGTTCCCACCAAAGAAGTCGCTAACGTATATGACGGCGCGTCGAACTGGTTGGTGCGCAAGGGAATGCACTCCCTCAAGTTCGGCGTGGATGTCCGCGAGCTTCAGTCGAGCGGGTTCGCCAACCCATTTTTCAGCTCGCTGGGCAGCTTCACGTTCGGCGCCGGCGCCACTCTGGGGAGCACGGCATCGGGCGCGACCCTTACACCCGCGGTTCTGCAGGCAAATGCGCTGGCGAGTTTCCTGACCGGAAGTCCTACGCAGTCCGGCTTCTCCAGCTTCACCACCACTCCCGCATACCAGCAGCGGCAGTACGGCGCCTACATTACGGACACGGTCAACCTCTTCCACCGGCTCTATCTCGAGCTCGGCGTTCGCTATGACATCTTTATGCCGTTGCAGGCCTGGAATTCGAGTAGCGCCATGCTCTACGACCCGGCCAGCAACACCACCAGTACGCTCGGGATTAACGGAGTCGGCCATACCTACACGCGGACCGACGTCAATAACGTGGCGCCGCGCGTCGGATTCGCCTTCCGGCCGACGAACCGCTTCGTCTTCCGCGCAGGCTACGGGATCCACTACTTCCCGCTTCCGTTTGCGCTCGAGACTCTCAACCTTCCCACGACCGGCGTCCAATCCGGAATTGCGGGTGGACTCGCAACCACCTCGTTCATGATTCCAACGGTCACCACCGGATCAGCTACGGCCGCCAACATGCCGTACTTCATCACTTCACGCAACGCTCCCACACCGTACGTGCAAACTTACAATGCGATGATTCAGGGCGATCTGGGAGCTGGTTTCCTGATGGATATCGGCTATGTCGGGAACCTGGGGCGCGATCTGCCTTACACGACTCCACTGGTCGGATTGCCGGGTACGGGCCTTGCGGGACTGCCCAGAGACGGCCGTACGGCTCTAATTTACGAAGAAGGTCGGGGCCTCACCAGCAACTACAACTCGCTCCAGGTGAACCTCACCAAGAAATTCTCAGCCGGCCTGGCGATCGCGGCCGCGTATACTTACAGCCGCGCGCTTGACTACGGGACGTTCCTGATGGATCCGTACACACTTAGCAACAATTACGGCCCCGCGGACTGGAACCGGACCCACATTCTTTCGGTGAGCCACGTCTGGAGACTGCCATTCGGCGTGCAACAGAAGTACCTGACCAATGGCTGGGCCGCGCGCGCGCTGGGCGATTGGGAATTCACCGGCATCCTGCGGTGGGCCACCGGCACGCCTTACACCGTGACCGCCGATCCGCTGGCTTGCGCCTGCCTGGGAGTAACTGCGGTTCCAGCCACCTTCGCCGGCGGAGCCGGCCTGAACGGCTCTTCCTCTTTCAATCCGGCTCTCTTCTCCACGCCCACAGCCGGAACATTCGGAACTCTGAGCCGGAACTCGATCCTCGGTCCGGACTTCTTCACTTACAACGCGTCGCTCTTCCGCAACTTCGCCATAAGGGAGAACATCAAACTCGAGTTTCGCGGTGAAGTATACAATCTTACCAACACCACCAACGCGGCTAACCCGGTCGCAAGTGCGGCTGCACCCGGATTCGGCTCGTCGCTGGGAACGTTGGATGGCTTGGCCGGCCGGCAGTTCCAGGTGGCGCTCCGCCTGCTCTTCTGAAAGGATCTTCCAACGCAGATTGCCTCCGTCTCGCGGCGCAGCTTTTGGCTGCGCCGCATTTTTTTGGCACGGCGCTTTCCTGCGCGCAATCTTGAACCCTCACTTGACAAAACTGCTCGGTCTCACCGGGAAGGCGCTCGGATTGCGCCCCGCCGCCGTTGCCGAATGTTCGTGGTGCTTCGCCGCCATGGATAGCGCAGGTACTATATCCGGGCGGGGAGTTTCCAGCGGCGTACCAGGACACTGCGGAATCACTCCCAGAACCTTGGCTTCCGGCGGCCTCCGGCCGTGCTTGGCATGAAAACTGCCCTTGGAAGGACAGCGCTGGCTGTAGTGCACCGGATTCGCGGGTAATCCCAGGGTTCCCCACCGATCGGTATGGTTCTTCCCAGCAGCCAGCTTATCGGAAGCGCTTGAATATGACCAGAGAAGACGTGTGTTTCTGCCGGTTGGTCCGACTCTTCCCGGGGAGAGGCCTTATCGCCGCAACGATCTCGCTATTTCTGCTGCCCGTCATATACGGGCAGCGGCTGAACGGTCAAGTCGAGCCCGTGGACTGCTCCGGGACCGTGCAGCCCCCCGACAGTGGCGCGGCTGCCGTAGAGTTGGATGGCGAAATGGGAATGTCTATCCGCACCCCGGTGGACGGCAGCGGATTTTTCCGTCTGGACAACGTCTCGCCCGGCGACTATCGGGCGCGCGTTGTGGACACCTACGGTAACACGCTGGGGACTTTCTTCGTATCGATCAGCCGCAGTATGCCGACTCTCGATTTGACACTACCCGGGGTACGGCAGACGAATCGTGGAGGCGGCAGCTCGATCTCGATGGCCCTCCTGCTGCACAAGGTTCCCGCGAAGGCGCAAAAGGAAATGGGACTCGCCATGCGAGCCAAAAAGAAAAACGATACCGGCAGTGCGATCGACCACCTGCAGAAAGCGGTCGCGCTCGATCCGCAGTATATGGAGGCTCACAATAGCCTCGGTGTCTGCTACATCGCGACAGGTCAATACAGTGGTGCACTGGCGGAGTTCCAAAAGGCGCTCGAAATGGATCCGCATAATTCCGGGCTCCAATCCAACGTGGCCGCAGCCCTGCTCGGTTTGCACGAACCGGCCGATGCGGAAAGGGCTGCCCGGCGCAGCGTGGACCTGAACGGGGCGAGCGCGCGTGCGCACTACCTGCTGGCCTTGGCGATGCTGGAGCAGGGCAGGTTTACGCCCGAGGTGGAAAAACATCTGCGCGATGCGGCGCCCGACGTGCCCCGCGCGCACTTTGTCCTGGGCATGATTCTGATCGATACGGGGCGGTTGGAGGGGGGAGCGGCAGAGCTGAGATTCTATCTCGCCAGCAAGCCGCAGGAACAGCGCACCCAAGTGCAGGCCTGGCTGAAGAATTACGGCCAGACGCACGGCACGGCCACCGCGGACACGGATGTGGGCGGAACGGATCGCTCATCGCAGGCCTTCGCCCGCAAGAAATGATCGGCGCGCCTCTCTTGCGTCGTCATCCAATAAAGTGGGCGATATCAAACGGTTTCGACTAGCCAAGATCCCGTCTGGCGCGGCGGGTTCATCCTTGCGTACGCCGGGTCACATCGATACCGGCTGCCCCCGGCCCATGGGCGGCAATCGATACGTACTTTTTGAGAAAAACTGTTAATTTGGATGCGGGTATGGGCAAGACGACTCTCACCATCTCCGTTCCGCGCAGCACTGAGAAGTAAGGCGAAGGAGTCGAAACCGTGTCAACGTGGCCGTCCTTGAAAATTGTCCTGGCCGAAGATAATCCGCATGAGGCGACCCTGGTCGGCTTGGCGCTCCAAGGCGCAGGATTGGACTTCGATTTGCACGTTCTTTCAGACGGCGGGCAGGCCTTGTCGTTTATCGGGCACGTGGACCGGGATTCGGCACCATTAAACCTTGTGGAATACACGAGACTGGGTGTGGTCGTGCGCGAGCTGTTCTCTTCAGGAAAGGATAGCGAGAGCGAGGGCTCTCCTGCGCGCTTGGAAAGAGAAGTTAGATCGTGAGCTCCCTATCGGCTGCGAAGAACGCAGGACCGGGGAGGTTTCCCGGCGGCGGAGAGATGGAGGCGCGCATCGGTTCCCTCGACTGGTCCAATACCTCGATTGGGCCCCGCGAGAGCTGGTCGCCGGCGCTTAAGACCACGATCCGAATCCTCTTGGCGAACCGTTTCCCGATGTTGCTTTGGTGGGGACCGGACTATATTTCGATCTACAACGACGCTTACATTCCGATTCTGGGCCAAAAACACCCTTGGGGCCTGGGCAAGCCGGTCCGTGAGTGCTGGTCGGAAATATGGGACGTTCTCAAACCGCTGATCGATACGCCCTTTTATGGCGGACCGGCTACCTGGAGCGACGATATCGAGCTTCACATAAACCGGGCCGGGTTTACGGAGGAAACGCACTTCACGGTCGCCTACAGCCCTGTACCTGATGAAACCACCGCCCGCGGAATCGGCGGTGTCTTGGCGACGGTGCACGAGATCACCGCCGAGGTTCTGGGCCAGCGGCGCGGAATGGTGCTGCGCGAGCTGGGCTCTGCGGTCGAAGCGAGAACCGCACGGGAAGCCTGTATCAATGCTGCTGCCAAGCTCGGCCCGCACACAAGAGACGTCCCGTTCGTGCTCATTTATCTCGCGGACGAAGCTGCTAAGGCGACGTTGGCGGCGTCTTCGGGCATTGAAGGTGCTTCGGGTATCGCCCCCGCCGAAATTGCCCTCGATAACACCTCCGGTCTTTGGCCCCTTCACGAGGCGCAGGCAACAGGGCAGTTGCAACTGATTGATCTGCCGTCCCGTTCCCTATCGGTGCCCAGCGGTCCTTGGTCTGATTCACCCAAGCGGGCAGCGGTTCTCCCCATCCGCTCTCATCTGGCACACGAATTCTCCGGATTCCTCATAGTTGGCTTGAGCTCCCGCTTAAGGCTCGATGATTCGTACACGGACTTTCTCAAACTCGTTACCTCGCAAGTCGCCACGGCAATCTCAACTGCGCGCGCGTATGCAGAAGAACGTAAGCGCGCCGAGGCACTGGCTGAAATTGACCGCGCCAAAACAGCCTTCTTTTCGAACGTCAGCCATGAGTTCCGAACACCTCTTACGCTGATGCTTGGCCCCTTGGAGGAGGCGCTCAAGGGAGACCAGCTCGCTCCAAAAAATCGCGAGCGGGTTGACGTTGCCTATCGAAACAGCCTGCGTCTGCTGAAGCTTGTGAATTCGTTGCTGGACTTCTCCAGGATCGAGGCCGGCCGGAGCAAGGCGACCTATAGGCCTGTCGATCTCGCAGGGATAACCCGCGACCTGGCTGCAACTTTCCGGTCCGCTACAGACGCCGGCGGCTTGGAGCTTGTCGTCAACTGCGGACCATTGCGGGAGCCAGTCTACGTAGACGTCGAGATGTGGGAAAAGATCGTCCTGAATCTCCTGTCGAATGCTTTCAAGTTCACCTTACACGGCAAAATCGCTGTAGCGTTGGTTGAGGTTGATGAGTGCGTGGTACTGAGCGTTGCCGACACCGGTATCGGAATCCCGGACTCCGAACTTCCGCACATTTTCGAACGATTCCACCGCGTGGACGGTGCGAGAGGACGCTCCTACGAGGGGACTGGTATCGGTCTGGCCCTTGTGCAGGAGCTGGTCAGGATGCACGGCGGGCAGATAACGGTCCAGAGCAAAGCAGGGATAGGCACCACGTTTTTTGTGAAGATTCCCTTCGGCCACAAACATCTGCCTCCGGATCATGTAAGGACCGTGGAAGAACAGAATGGTAGTTCCGTCCGCGCAGCGGCTTACGTTGAGGAAGCTCTGCACTGGCTGCCGGGAGCCGGCGCGTTCTCATCCGATATACCGAGGGGAATTGCGAACGACACTGTTGGAACCAGAAACACGGGAATCGTTCCGGGTGAAGTGCGGCCGCCCCGTGTGCTGCTGGCGGAGGACAACGCCGATATGCGGGATTACGTCGCCCGCCTTCTGGGCGAGCGCATGCAGGTTACCGCCGTAAACAATGGAAAGGAAGCGCTGGCGAGCGCGCTGGAGGACCCGCCGGACTTAATCCTGAGCGACGTCATGATGCCCTTGCTTGACGGTTTCGGCCTTTTGCGGGAACTACGGGCAAATCCCAATCTCGGTGAGATTCCCGTCATACTCCTTTCGGCTCGCGCCGGAGAAGAATCGCGTGTCCAGGGAGTGAGCGCCGGGGCCGACGATTATCTCATCAAGCCGTTCAGTGCCGCGGAGCTGCTGGCGCGAGTGACCACTCATCTCAAGCTCGCGCGAATCCGCGGCGAAAGTGTGACGATGCTGCGCCGGTTACAGGACGTCAGCACGAGATTAATAGGCGAAAACGACCTCCCTACCCTCCTTGGTGACTTTCTCGACGCAGCCATTGAGATTACCCATGCAGACATGGGTAACGTTCAACTGCTGGATGCTGCAACAGGCGAGATTAGAATTGCGGCTCAAAGAGGTTTTGATCGTCCTTTTCTGGATTTCTTTGACTCCATCCAGACTGGAATGGCAGCGTGCGGGTCCGCCCTGCAGGAGAAACGGCGGATCGTTGTTGAGAACGTAGCCGGCAGTCCGGTGTATGATTCCAGGTCGCGGGAGGTCATGCTGCATGCGGGAGTGCATGCGGTACAGTCGACGCCGCTCGTCACACGTTCCGGAAAACTGGTCGGTATATTATCGACCCACTACCGTTGCTCAACCGTTCCCGGCAGTCGCGAGCTTCAGTTGGTTGATCTCCTGGCGCGGCAAACCGCTGATCTCATCGAGAGCTTTTCGAATGCCGAGATTCTGCGTGCCGGCGAAGAGCGTCTGACCCTGGCCATCGATGCAGCCGGCATGGGAACCTGGGACGTCGATGTGCGTACAGGCACCGGCCACTGGTCTCGCCGGCACTTCGAAATTCTGGGCTATAAAGCCGATCCCGATCATCGCGCCAGCCTGGAAATGTGGCGATTGCGCATTCATCCCGAGGATCGTGAGAAAGTTGATCAGGCTCTTCATAGGTCCAGGCTGACGGGCGAGAGGTTCGTCTCTGAACACCGGATCTTGCGAGCCGATACCGGCGAGGTTCGATGGATCGCGGAATTCGGACGCCATATCAAGCCGCATGACCGGTCTCGGCGGTTCATCGGGATTTCCCTCGACATCACGAACCGCATTAAGGCCGCGGAATCGTCTCTTCTGCTGAGCGCAATCATCGATTCCTCCGACGATGCCATTATCAGCAAGCGTCTGGATGGCGTGATTACAAGCTGGAATAAGAGCGCAGAGCGTCTCTTCGGCTATACGGCGGAAGAAGCTGTCGGCAAGACTGTCGCCGAACTGCTGATTCCCCAGGACAGGCAGGATGAGGAACCCGAAATACTTGCGCGGCTGGCGCGAGGCGAGCGCGTCGACCATTTCGAGACCGTTCGCCGCCGTAAGGACGGTACGCTCCGCGATATTTCCCTGACAATTTCACCCGTTAAGGATGATCAGGGCCGCATCGCCGGTGCATCGAAAATCGCACGGGATATTACTGAGCGGAAGCAGGCTGATGCGCAGCTCCGTAGCAGCGAAGAGCGCTTCCGGGCTCTTGTGACGGCAAGTTCCGATGTCGTCTACCAGATGAACGAAGACTGGACCGAAATGCGCCATCTTGTCGGCCGCGGCTTCGTCGCCGATACGCTGGAGCCGAGTAGGGCTTGGCTGGGTAAGTACGTCCATCCGGAAGACCAGCTCCGCGTGACCCGAACGATTCAGGATGCCATTCGAAACAAGTCGGTGTTTGCGCTGGAGCATCGGGTGATCCGGACCGACGGAACCCTCGGTTGGACCTTTTCGCGGGCGGTACCGATACGGAACGACGCCGGAAAAATAATCGAATGGTTCGGCGCGGCATCGGATGTTACCGACCTCAAGATTGCGCAGGAGGCGCTTCGGGAAAGCGAAGAGCGTTTTCGCCAACTGGTGGAAGTCGGACCTCAGATTGTATGGCTTTGCGGTCCGCGGGGTGAGCTCGAATTCGTGAATCGTCGTTGGGTGGAGTTTTCCGGTCTGGACTTGCAGGATATGGGAGACCCGGAACAGGTCCGATCCCGGCTGCACCCGGAAGACGATGTTCTGGGGCACTGGCGGGAGTCTCTGGACACCGGGACGCCTTTCGAGCTGGAAGCGCGTCTTCGGAGTAAAGACGGCAAGTTCCGGTGGTTTATCATGCGCAGCATTCCCGTGAGGGACGAAGAGGGGCGGATTATACGATGGTTCGGCACATCGACGGATATTCACGAAAACAAGCTCCTGCAACTGGAGTTACAGCGCGCGAACCAGGACCTGGAGCAGTTCGCATATTCGGCCAGCCACGACCTCCAGGAGCCGCTCAGAAGCGTCAAAATATTCAGTGAACTGCTGTTTGAGCGCTGCCGCACAAAACTCACGGGGCAGGAACTCGAGTTTCTTCAAAATGTGCGAGATGGTGCCGGTCGAATGGAAATGCTGGTTTCCGACCTCCTTGCATACACCCGCGCGACGAAGGTCGAGAAGCCGGCGGAAGCCGTGGACTCGAACGCGGCATTACAGGCTGCTGTCGGTAATCTTGCGGGCGCCATCGCAGAAACGGGGGCGACCGTCAATTGTCACGACTTGCCCCCAGTTTCGGTTAATCCGACGCAATTGCAGCAATTGTTTCAGAATCTGATCGGTAACTCCCTGAAGTATCACCGCCCTGGCGTGCCACCGATTGTGCATATTACTGCCCGAAGAGAGGACGGAATCTGGATCTTCTCTGTAGCCGACAACGGCATCGGTATCGAGCCGGAATTTAAGGAGAAAATCTTTGGCTTATTCAAACGTCTTCACACCGGCGATCAGTACCCGGGTACCGGCATTGGGCTGGCCATCTGTCAACGCATCGTGGAACTTAACAATGGGCGCATTTGGGTCGAATCCGAACCCGGAAAAGGAGCCGATTTCCACTTCACGCTCCCAGTTTGAGGATGCAATCGTGAAGCCTCGGATCTTGATCGTTGAGGATAGCAAGACCGACGTGTTCTTGATTCGGGAAGCACTGAATCGATGCGGAATTGATGCCGATATCGTCGTGTTGCCGGACGGGCATGCCGCCACAAAATATTTCGAAGCCACCGACGCCTGCGACAGTGCACCTTGCCCGCACCTGATTCTTCTGGATTTGAATTTACCGAAAACCAGCGGGGAGGAGGTGTTGAAACATATACGAGCCAGCCGGCGTTGCACACATTCCACGGTCGTTATTGTGTCGTCATCCGATGTGCCATCCGATCGCGCGATGGCGGAACGCCTCAGCGTTGCCGCGTATTTCAAAAAGCCATCCATCTATGCCGAATTCATGAAACTCGGACCGATGGTCAAAGACCTACTGGCCAGGTCACGGCCTGGCTGCGAATGAAGAAAACTGCTCAATCCCGCATAATATAGAGGAACTGCTCCCAGCCGATGCTGTGCTGCTCCGCTCCAAAGCCTGAAGTGTGTTCTTTGCGAGCGGATTCCGGCCTCGTGGCTTCTCTCCTTCCTCGCAAGCTGAAGTAACCTTTTTCATTCACGGTCGGCCGAACTTTTTCTTCTGTTCCTCCTCAATAACTTACCGTTCCTGCGGCGCCGCCCGTCAAAACCCGCCTGCTACTGTGCAATCGGGGCAGGTTTCCGGCCTACCCCAACCCGAAAGGACTTACTTATGGCTTCTTCAGCTCAGATCAACGCTGCCCTTGCCAACGCGCAGCATTCTACCGGCCCCCGCTCCGTCGAGGGCAAGGCCGCCTCTTCCAAAAACGCACTCAAGCTCGGCCTCTACGCCCACGCCCCCATACTCCCCGGTGAAGATCCCGAGGAGTTCGCCGCCCTCGCGCGCAGCTTCCGGGGCCAGTTCCGCCCCCAAACCTTCATCGAAAAAGCCTGCCTCGACGATCTCATCCGCTGCGAGTGGCTCAAGCGCCGTTACTACCGCATCGAAGCCCAGGTCATCCAGCAGCGCGTCGCTGCCCTCGCCCAGGACTACGACCCCGACACCGCCCTCGTCCAGGTCTTCGTTCAGGACGCCGAAGGCCCCCGCGTCCTCGAGAAGATCCACCGCCGCCAGGAGGCCGTCGAACGCCTGTACCATCGCGCCCTCACCAGTCTCCGCCAGGCCGTCAAGAACCGCCGGCTCTTCCCCCAGGAACCCCCCGAGCTGCCCCTCCCCGAGCTGCATTCGAGCTTTTTTAAAAACGAACCGGATTCGGCCTCAACCCGTTCCGAATCAACGCCGGCCGCACCTCCGTCCGTATCCTCCGCGGCGCCTGCGGACAACTCCGCGATCCGCTACCCGATCTCCAACCCCAGCGTGAGCTCCGAGGGCCGATGCTCGGGCCGCTGAATCCGCAGCGCGTCGTCTTCAAGCGTCCACGTCAGCTTCTCTTCACAGCCCAACACGCGCACGGACTCGATCTTTCGTTGTCCCGTGGCCGCGCCGCGGTCCAGTGATCGGATCTTTACGTCGCCCTCCGGCCGGCCCAGGCAGAAGCAGTAGAGCTTGTCGCCCTGCGTGGTGAAGCGCATGTCTTCTCCGGTGAACGAGCGGCGCTGCGGCGAGTCTCAAGGCGTCCCGTCGGGTGATTCTCATGATTTGCTCCTCTCGCGACGCTTCACCATCGGGCGGAGCCGGGAGTTGGAATGGTGGGCGCGACAGGACTCGAACCTGTGACCTCCTGCGTATGAAGCACTATGGACTTCTCCGCTTTATTGAAGCCTCAGGCACTTAAGGCCTTGTACTTAGCATATTCATCGTATAAAACGCCGAATTTCCGCCCAACGCGCCGCCCAACGGATTTTGGGCGGAAAGAGCCACTGCGACTCCTACCCCCAATGCGCTCCCTCCCGGCACGGCAATGATCTCCACAATCTAGACATTACCAAATCAGTCGCACGCAGTTTCCGGGTTCGCGTGAAATCATTCGACAGAGATCCACAAATTGACCTTGGATCCGTTCACATTTCGGAACAGCTCCGGACTGAATGTTGAGCGCTCTTCCCGACTGGCGCGAGCGGGGCAAAAATTCTCGGAATTCTGTTCTCAAAGTCGGGGGACCTACGCGCCGCACGTCTCAGCCTGTTGCCAAATCGCGCATGTGCAACCGGGGACAAACAGTCTCGGAATTAAATCATGTCTGCCCCATCCGAGCAGCGAGTTCGGCGCCGCGTACCGCCATCGCAGCGAGCCAGGAGAGCCGGGGTTTGATCTCACGTGAACCCTCATACGGACCGCCACGGGATGCTCACCAATCGACCTCTAGCCCGGGGCAGCCTTTTCCAAATGCCGCGCCGGTCCAGGGAGGCAAAGACTCTCGGAATTTAATCTGTCCAGGTACCGGTGCGAAGCCTACCCCCGATCCTCCGGATCGCTGGCGCCGGGTACACGCTCCGACCTTCCCCACCATTCGACGGTATCAGTGGACCCACAGATTCCTCTGACGAGGACACCTTTAAAATCTGGTGCGGAGAGGGGGACTTGAACCCCCACGAGATTGTTCCCGCTAGCGCGTCAACCTGATTTCGAGCATTCTGCAGCGGTTCACCGTGGGCCAACCTGTTGATTTGTCGCGATGGACCGTTCCCGTGCGGTCCCTTCCCGTACGGCTCATAAGGTCCAAATATGGTCCAAGCTCCCGGAATTCGGCGTATTGTGCTGCACTCTAATAGCTGACCTTCACAGCTAGTTGAAACGCCCGCGGGCCCCCAGATCCGAAGATCTGCGTGGCGCGGCCAGTCGGCTGCCCAAAGCCGGTGCTCGTCAGGTCTCCGCTGTACCCATTGAGATTCGCCGCGTTATACAAGTTGAACACTTCGCCGACGATTGACAGCCGCCACCGATCTTGAAACAGGAACGATCGGGTGACGCGCAAATCGAGTGACTGGAAATCGTCGCCGAAGGAGTAGTGCCCTGGCAGTGCCAATGGCCGAATCAGCCGGCCCGCGGCGTCTTTGGTCCCGGCATAGTTTCCATTGAACTTGGCCACCAATCGCTCAAGATCTGACCTCTCCATGCCCCGATTGAATGCGCCCACGGTTGTTCCCGGCAATAGATCTCCTGTGTTGCCGTCGCCGTTGAAGTCGATTGCGCCGACGTAAGCGCTAAATGGCGGCGCGCTGGAATAGGCGAAATTGAGACCGACTTCGAGGTGCCAGGGGACTTTCGTCGTGCCGGCGACATTCAGGGTATGAGTCAAATCGTTCGGCAGCGGCCCGGCGTTTTGAAGCCAATTATAAAGATTGAAGCCATTTCCGGTGTTCGTCCCGGTATTGCTCGAGTAGGCGTACGATGCCAGGAGTTGAAATCCGTGCGAGAACCGCTTATCGGCTCGCAGCAATACGCCTCTATAAGTAGCACGTCCTTCCCATTCTTGAACACCGATGGCCCCCTTGGAACAGATCGCTTGCGGATCAGCTTTCTGGGCATCGGTACAGACCGGAATCACGGGGCTGGGGATGCCGTTTACAAAGCTGTTGTAATGGTTGAGATCGACCGCGCCAAGAGTCAAATGCACAAAATGCCTGTTGACGAAATCGGCGCTCAAGACGAAGTCCTTCGCGATTTCCCGCTGTATGCCGATGCTGGCGTGCAGTGCTGAGGGTATCTTGTAATCGGAGGGATAAACTCCGCCCCCAGTCAGTAGCTTCGTGACTTGAACGGCTTGTAATGCCGGGTCGCTACCGGACAGGCTCTGGACGAGGCCGGCGCGCAGGCTTGGCAGAATCGCCAGGAAGTCAGCACCCGTGAATGCGGTCGGCTGCGTAAAATTCAACGCCGCTCCAATCGGAACACCGGGGATACCCGGCAGACTGTTCTGCAGCGCACTGCCGGTAGATGTCTGCCGGCCGAGGCCAGGCGGACCAAGGGCAATCCGCTCGCCATCGGGGCCGGGTGAAGTCAAAGGCTCATAGTAGAGGCCGGCTCCCGCGCGTATGACAGTTTTAGGCCCGTGTTCAGGAGACCATGCGATCCCAACTACGGGAGAAAAATTCGTCCAACTCTTTCGTGGTGGGCCCAGGCCACCGGCGCCTAAGAGCGGAATAAACAGGTCAGGCTTTCTTAAGTCATAGTTGAGGTTGCGATCGATCTCCCAAGCTAACCCGTAGTTCACAACCATGCCTGTACGCAGACGCCATGAATCCTGCGCATACGCGCGCCCGGCCGGCCAGTGACGAACCGTCCCCCCTCCCTGTTGCGGAACGCGTGGGTCTCCAACGGATATGGCGACATTTTGTAGCGGGAGCCGGAGGATATCGTCCACAGTCTGAAAAACGGCAGGCAGCGGAAGGCCGTATTGACGCGCCTGCGCCGGCGACCAGAGAGTGAGCGTCGCCGGTTCGTTGGCCCAGGCGAGAATGCCTCCCCGGTTGTACTCCCCGTCCACGCCGAAGCGCACACGATGGCTGGAGTGCTCCCATGTTGCAATGTCGTTCAAGTGAAAGCGGCGGCCAAGATTGGAATCTGTTCCCGAGCTGCCGATGTACAGGCTTGACTGGGAAATATTAATTGCCGGCGACCCCATTCCCAGGCACCCGGGGCAGTCTTCCTCTTCCGGCCTGGCCTCGCCCGTGCTGCTGAAGAAATACGAAAAACGAAACTCATTCACGAGAGACGGGCTCAGTACACTGGCGATGCCGATCAGGCTCTGATCTGTCCAGGCATATTGACGGCTCCATTGAGAAGGGTAAGCCATCATGCCGTTGCCCATGCTGGGAGATGGCCCGTACGTCCGGCTGCCATCGTGCGAGTAGCGGACAAAGGCTGTCTGGCTGTCGCTCATCCTGGCATCGATGCGGAGGCTGAGCTGATCGCCGAATAAAGGTGTGGTCGTAATCCGGCTGAAACGTGCGAACTCCGGGTCGAGCAGTGTGGTGTCACGGACGCCCCGCTGCTCATTCCGCTCCCAATCGGCGAAAAAGAATACGCGGTCTCTCCGGACAGGTCCGCCGCCAGCAAGGCCGAACTGGCTGCGCTGGAAAAACGGATCGGGATTCGCAGGGTCCCGGGAAAGCGCGGGGTACGCCGAAAGCGTGTGGTCACGAAAGAAGTAAAGGGCTGCCCCGTGGAAATCATTTCCACCGGAACGTGTGACCACGTTGATAGCTCCTGCGTCGGTGATGCCAGTGGAAAGATCGAAATTCGCGAACGATAACTGGAACTCCTGCACGACCTCTTGCGAGAAGCCCATTTGCGCCCCAAACGATCCAACTGCCATGATGCTGCCGCCATCGACAGTCACCCGCGTCCCACGCCCGCCGGCTCCCGTATTCCCTCCGGGCGCTCCTAAGATGGGCACAAACACGCGACTGTTGTTGCTGGGCGATGGCGGCTGCACACCAGGTTCGAGTTTCGCCAGCTCCAAAAAGTTGCGACCGTTCAGCGGCAAACCTTCGATTTGTACATTTGTGATGACGCCGCCAACTGTGTGAGTATCGAACTGTATTTGCGGCGTCGCGGCGGAATTCACTTCTACGGATTGCTTCACATCGCCGAACGCCAATGTAAAATCCGCGCTTGTGGTGGCGCCGGCTTCTACAATAGCTCGCCGGGTGACGTGCTCGAATCCGGTTGCCTCCACGCGGATCTCGTATTCTCCCGGGAGAAGGGCGGCAAAGCTGTAGTCGCCCCGCTCGGACGTAATCATGTTGCGGTCGAGACCGGTCGATTCGCCCAGAAGCCTCACTTTCGCACCGGTCACGCGTCCGCCGGAGGGATCGCTAACTAGACCGGCAATGGTTCCACTTGGTGTTTGGGCTTTACAAAGAACTACGGAGATAAAGCAGGCCAGAGCCGGGATTCCCATCCGCATGACGAAGCTTCCGAAAGACTTGCCGCGAAATTCCTATATTCTTGCACAACGAACGCCGGGGAGTGCTCCTGTCGATCGCGATCACCGCGCATACCCCGCGGCCAGGAACGCGCAAAACAGAACGAGTCTCAGGCTCATGTCTGCCTCCGACGGCCTATGACCACAACTGGATCTGACTACTTGCATCGGACACAACGCATACATAGTTCGCACCTCATATCTCGCTGCGTTACTGAACCGCAATCGTCACTTGATTGCTCGGGCGACCGATGTAGTTGATGCGTACCGGAACCGCCGGCCCGGGCGCCACACCGTTCGGCACGCGCACGTTAATCTGGTTCAGGCCCGCATATCCAGGAGTGTTCCCGAACCACAAGACCTCGGCCATCCTGCCGCCGATCCACACTTGGGGAGGGATTTGGCTTCCGTCAATCAGGCCCGTGCAATAGATCTCCAGAGCTTCGCCTGTGATCGCAGGGTCAGCAGGTGAGACCACACGTGATGTCCCGGCGTGCAGAATCGCGCCCTGGTCCTGCCCAAGAGAGAGCAACACCGGAGCGGGCTTCAATACCAAAGGATGATAGAGTTCC
>DATJYW010000328.1:0-43436 GCA_035499435.1 Candidatus Acidiferrales bacterium
AGCTTGCGGAGCAGGATGGCATCGCATATCGCAAAGATGGCGGTGTTCAGACCGATGGCGGAGGCGATGAGGGCGACGGCAAGCGCCGAGGAGGCGCGAGTGCGCCAAATGCCGCGCCAAGCGGTACGCAGGCCATGCGTGATCATCTCCGATGTGACGCCGGGGTCGCCGGGTTTGTTCCCGGCCTGCTCTCCTTCAAAAACCTGATAGGCTATCGACCATGCATCGTTTCTTGATTCTTGCGGCATCGGCCGGCGCCCTGTTCGCTCAGCTTCCCGCTCCCAACCAGGGCGGGGTCTCCCTGGGTCACATTCATCTGCTGGTGGCGGACCCGGAAGCTGAAAAGAAGGCCTGGGTGGAAGGGCTCGGCGCCGAGGTGACCCACACAGGAACTCTCGAACTGCTGCGTCTGCCCGGGATCTACATCGTTGTGGGCAAAGCGCGGACCGCGCCCACGGAGGGCACGGACGGCTCGACCGTGAATCATATCGGCTTCGCGGTGAAGGACCTGGCCGCGGTGCGAGGGAGGCTGGACGCGCTGCATATCGAAAGCTCGCCGGTGAACGGCAACCAGAAGCAGGTGATGGCGAAGTTTCCCGAGAAAGTAGTCGTGGAATTGACCGAGGATGCCGGGCTGGCCACGCCGGTGGCGATGCACCACATCCACCTCGCCACGCCGGACCCGGAGAAGCTGCGCGGCTGGTACGTGAAGACATTTGCAGCGCGCGCGGGCACGCGCGGCAATTTCCTGGCCGCCTTTATCCCCGGCGGCGAAGTGGACACGCGGAAGACGCAGGATGCGCAAGCGCCGACCAAGGGCCGGTCGCTGGATCATATCGGCTTCGAGGTGCAGAACCTGGAAGCGTTCTGCAAGCAGCTTTCGGCGGACGGCGTGCAGTTCGAGATGGCATACCGCGACATACCGGCGATCGGCCTGAAGATTGCTTTTCTTGCCGACCCGGAAGGTACACGCATCGAACTTACCGAGGGGCTGGCGGGAAAGTAGCTGCTGCCTGCACGGCGGCCCGGCCTACATGCGGCCGGCGTAGACGGCGTGTTCGAAATCGTCGAGCATGCCCACCGCCTCTTTGTCGACGAAGGGCAGGAACTGCATCAGGATCACGGCACACCGGGACGACTTCGGGTCGATCCAGTAGAAGGTGTTGTAGAGACCGGCCCAGGCGAGGCTTCCGGCGGCGCGGCCGCCCCGGTAGGGCGTGGTGTTGATGAGGAATCCGAGACCCCACTTTTCGGTTGCGCCGGGTTGGACATCGACGTCGGCGGAGGCGTCGGGCCTGAAGCTGCGCATCTTGCCGGCGGTGGCCGATCCGATCTGATTGACCATCATGCTCTCGACGGTCTTGGGCTGCAGGATGCCCTGGCCTTTGCGCAGGATCATCTGCATGAAGCGGGTGTAGTCGGCCGCGGTGGAATAGAGACCGCCGCCGCCGTTGAAAGTGGCGGGCGGTTTGGGCATGGAGCGCTCGACGGGCTTGAGGGGACCGCCGTTTTCACGGGTCCAGCGGGTGACCATGCGGTCGAATTTGGCGGTGGGCAGGATGTAGCTGGTGTCGTCCATGGCGAGCGGGCGAAAGATTTTGGCCTGGAAGTAATCTTCAAGCGTCATGCCGCTGATGGTTTCGACGAGGCGGCCGGCCCAATCGCAGCCCTGGCCGTACTGCCAGCGGGCGCCGGGCTCGAACATCAAGGGGCCGACGGTGTCCGGGGCGGCATGGGGCGCGTAGCGGAACATCTTCTCGTCCCAGGTGTCGTAGCAGAGGCCGGAGGTATGGGTGAGCAGGTGCTTGAGAGTGATCGGTGTCCTGGCGGACCGGAGGATGGGCTTGCCCGCGGAATCGAAGCCCTCGAGCACATCGAGCTTTGCGAGCTTGGGCAGGTGTTTGGCGACCGGCTCGTCGAGCGCGACCTTGCCCTGTTCGACCAGTTGGAGCGCGGCCACGGTGGTGACGGCCTTGGTCATGGAGGCGATGGCGAAGATGGAGTCAGTGGTGACCGGAGTGCCGCCGCCGTCGCGGATGCCGAAGGCGCCGCTATAGAGCGTCTCGCCGGCGGTGGAGGCCATAGCGACGACGGCCGGGATCTTGCGGCGGGCGATGCCGGAACGCAGGACTTCGTCGATGCCGGTTTCGGCGAAGAGGCGGCTGGCCTGGTTCGCCGCGCCGACTGCGAGCGGCAGGAACTCTCTACGACGCATGGGATGAAGATAGCACGGCCGGGCGGGGGAGTTGATTTTGGAGGAATTCGCAAAGGGACTACCAGCCCATCGTGATGTGGATGATGTTTGAATCGGGCTGCTGCACCGCCTGCGGGAAATAGAAGCGCGAGCCGTCGCGCGATACTGCCAAGGGACGTTCCGAAGCATTGCGGCCAGGCGGCGATCGAAGACCGGAAAACAGCAGTTCCGGAACGCCAAAACGCAATCCTGCGGCTGCGGCCTCCACGCGCACCGACCAGACTCGCTGCGGGTCGGCGATTACGATTTCCTTGCCGTCCCTTCGCCAGATGGGAAAGCCATCCACTTCGGCGATCTGAGTGGGTAACCCCGGGCCGGGAAAGGGCTGCACATAGATTCCCGGGACATTCTTCGCTCCGCCTACGACCGCGTAGACAATCCATCTTCCGTCCGGGGAAAAGCCTGGTCCGTGTGCGCCGACACCTGTGTTGACGATCGGGACCGAACCAGTTTGCTGTCCGAGGTGAGAGACGGAAATCCCCGGCGTCTTGCCTCCACGGATCATGCTCAGAACGTATTTGCCATCGGGAGAGATATCTTGCATCGAACCGGGAACTGAGCCCAGCTCCCGCAATTCACCCGACCCATCGATCGGGAGCGCCCCCACTCCATTTCCTCTGCCGGTCCGTCCGAGCGCGTGCGACCCATCGGGTAACCATAGCCACCGGCCCATTCCCAACCGGATGATTCCAGGTTGGCCTGGGTTCAATAGCCAGGACACCTCGTCTTCAGCGAGCAACTTCGACTCGTCCGCCGAAAGATGAACCGAAGCGAAAACGCGGAGTGGACCAACGGTGCCGATCTCTTTGCCATGGCGATCGAAGATGGTTACTTGATTGAGCGCGGCCCTTCCGGGGCGCCACGCAACGCCACCGGAGTCGGAGACCGAAAAGTCGGCGTGATCGACAGCGGCTCCTGGTCCCGAGGCTACTCCAAGCTGGACCAGCTCCGGTTCGCCCATCAGTTTTCGACCTCTCCGGTCCAGCTTCTGCGCGTACAGGTTGTCGTTCCGGACAAACAGGACACGCCCCCCTCTCGCGGGGGTGAAAGATGCAGCGGTGTCGTTCTTTATCAACATTACTGGATTGAGGGCCTTTCCATCGCGCAACGTTGCCAGATAGACCTCAGCACCAGCACCGTCCTCTGGCACGAGCAGGAACAAGAAGTCTGCGCTGCCGGGGAGAAACTGCGGATATTCCCGAGCCCCGGGTCTGGTACCCGACACCTCGACCAGACTGCGAGTGCCGCCGGATGCCGGCACCGCGAAAAGACGATCACCGGACGAAACCAGAATCGTGCCGTTGGTACTCCAAGTTCCTCCGCGGGTGTAAGCGGGAAGCTCGGTAACCACCTCCGGGGCGCCATCCGGAACCCGCATCTTGAAGAGCTGTCCCAGCACCGGAAATGCGACCGCCTTGGAATCCGCAGACCAGAATGGCGCGCCCGAGTAGTCCCGCGACCCGCGGAGCAACTTCGGTTCGAGAGAATCCAGCCGCCGTACCCAGATTCCATCAGGCGTCAAGTACACGATCGACGAGCCGTCAGGCGAGATTATCGGGGCGGAAGCCTGGCCGCCCACAGGCCTCAGAGGCGAGCCGGACTGTGGAAAGATGCTCAGCGTCACCCGGCGAGGTCCAGAGGCCGGGGGACTTAGTTGATGCCAGACCAGCATGGCCAAGGCCGCGAACATCACAGCGGACGCAATCCATGGGATCCACCCTTTTGCGGCAGGCGGCGCAACGGCGGGCTCCGGTTCGACAGATGCGCTCCACTCGATGGCGCGCTTCAGGTCATCCGCGTTTTGAAACCGGTCGGCAGGATCCTTGGCCAGGCACGTCTGAACGATCCGGTTCAAGCCGACGGGTTCCAGAGGCGGAGCCTCGCGTTCCAGGATGCCGGCCATCACGCTGGCCGCGCTCTCGCCCTCGAACGGGCGCCGGCCGGCCAGCATTTCATACAGCACCAATCCGAAGGAGAAGATATCGCTGCGCGCGTCCGCATCCTTACCCTGCAACTGCTCGGGCGACATGTAGTGCAGCGTGCCGATCAGGGCGCCCTTCTGTGTCAGGGTCTCCGCATCCGCCGTTGCCGCCACGGCGCGATCCATCCGGGCCAGCCCGAAATCCAGGACCTTGACCGATTGGCGGCCTCTCGATCCGGTCAACATGATGTTGGCCGGCTTGAGGTCGCGATGCACCACGCCGCGGCGATGCGCGGCGGCCAAAGCACCGGCGATCTGCCCGGCCAGCCTCACCGACTCGTCCAACGGTAGCGGGCCTTTGGCCAGGCGTGCGGCCAGGGTCTCACCCTCCACAAGCTCCATGACGATGGCGGGACGTCCGGCGACGTCTTCGAGTCCATGGATGGTGCAGATATTCGGGTGGTTCAACGCCGATGCCGCGCGGGCCTCACGCTCGAACCGGCGGAGCATGGAGTCGGGCGATTCGGCATCCTCGCCGGACAGGAACTTGAGCGCGACCTGGCGTCCGAGCCGGAGGTCCTCCGCGCGGTAGACCACGCCCATCCCACCTTCACCCAGCTTGTCGTGGATGCGGTAGTGAGACAGGATTTTTCCGGCAAGACCATCGGCATCGACGGGAACCGGCGCCGGCGCAGGTTCCGGCCGCGGCTCGCCGGCGCGCTCGACTTCTACCAGGAAGCGATAGCCGCGGCGCCCCACGGTCTCCACGTATTGCGGGTTGTCGGCCGATTCTCCCAGGGCATCGCGCAGCTTGCGGATGGCGGCGTTGATGCCGTGATCGAACTCCACGACGGTGTTGTTGGGCCACAGCCGCAACCGAATCTCCTCGCGCAGCACCACCTCGCCGGGATGTTCGAGCAGCATCAGGAGAATCTGGACCGACTGCTCGCGCAGTTTGACGCGCATGCCGTGTTTGCGCAACTCACTCGCACGAACGTCGAGTTCGAATGGCCCGAAGCGAAAAAGACGCGTTGCCGGAGGCCCTGAGCCAGCCATGGCGGTCGAGTGCCTTCGAGAATAGCACAGGCAACATACGTGTTTTCAGATCATTCGGCGACTACCCGCAATTCACCGGTAATTCACCGGCAGTGCATTTTCGTAGCACGGCCGAATCCGCAAACTCGCCCTCAGCCGCTCCAACCGCGGCCGGAGGGCGAAGTGAGAAGGGAATTGCGAGCGTTGATTCTGATGACAGCCGGCGGGCTGGGTCTTGGCCAATCCAGGCCTGCGGCGCCGGGCGTAAACGGGGTCGGGGAGTGGATGGTTGTCGACGTCTACTTGAGCGATCGCGACGATTCGTCGGTGCTGCTGGCTCCTGGCGCACCAGTGGCCTCGGGTATCTTCGCGAGAATCGGGGTCCGTTTGAGGTGGCACGCCGGAGAATTGCCGTGGAGCCGGGGTACAGGGCACGATCGCGGTGTTCAGGCGGCTTTCGGAATCCGCACGGTGGGGCGTGCGCCGGAATCGGCCAGCGCCACCGCTCTCGCGTCCGCGGAGGTGTCCGGGGTGCCCGGGCCCGAGATTACGGTATATCGGGACAGGGTGCGTCGTTTTCTCGCGGACCACGCAGCACTGCAAAGGGCCGCGGCTGGTTATGTCCTGGCCCACGAGCTGGCGCACGTGATGGCAGGGGAGCCCCATCACTCCGACCAGGGTATCCTGAAGCCGCAATGGTCCAAGGGGGACATGGAGCAGATGGTGCTCCAAAGACTGGCCTTTACGGATTTCGATGTGGAGTCGATCCGCGCAGGTTTGGCGATTCGGCTGGCGAACCAGCGGGCAGCGGCGGGACGACGATAAGGGTCACCGCGGGTTCACGGTGCACCGCTCCTGTGCGCCGGGTGCTAATGTGGCGCTCATCATGAAGCGGAGTACGTTCTCGCGCAGGAGGTTTGTCTTGGGGCTGGCGTCGGCTGCGGCGCCGTTCGGCGCGGCACAGACCGGCGGCGGGCCCAATATCCATGATCTACGACAGGCCCGGAAACTCGTTCCTCGTTTGCTCCGCGGCCGTAGAAATGAAGCGAGAAGGGTTGACAAACGCTGTTCAGCCGCCCTCCGCACCTGAGGACTCAACCGCGCGTTCGATCCGATGCCCTTCTCACTTCAAGAACTCGCTAGCGTTTTCCCGTGTCACCAGGATTGCTGCAAGACAGTGCCTACCTCAAGGCTTTACGAAGAGGGAGTACCTGGTGTCGATGCCGAAACCGGAAGCAGTGATGTGAATCGTGTGAGAACCGGGGGGGAGAGGAGTGAGCATCAGGTAGTATCCGTTGCCCGATGATTTACCGGAGCACTCGCCCGAGCAGGGGATACCAAAGACGTTGTCTGAGCCAACCTTGAAACGGAGATCGGGCGACACGACGTGGTAACTAGTCAGGCTCTGGATGGGTACTCCATCGATCTCCACTGCCATGGTGCCGACGAAGCCTGCCCAGTATGCCGCACACGCGCTACGTTGGTCGGGAGTGTCGCCGTGGAAAGGCGGAGCTTCCAGGCTCGAACACTCCACGTTGGCGATCGGGAAGAACAGTGTTGTACCAGGCGCCACTTTGCCATTGCACGCCGCAGGACCGGCCAACAGGAACGCGACATTATCATCAGACTGCCCGATGCGGCAATCGTTATATTGCTCGACGGTCAATGGTAGAAACCACTGCCACCAGAGAACGCTCCATTCTTCGTACGTCTTGCCGTGTGGTCTTGAGCCGATCGGCAGCACAGCCGCATTCGGATTCTGTCCAGCCCAGACCTGGCGATGCGGGACTCCGGCGGGCGAGGCGCACGGGAAGAGCGCGATCGCCGCTAACACGAACGTCATACAGCCCGTGATTCCTGTTGCAGAGCGATTTGTCATGTTTGACCTCCATCGCCATATGCAGGAATCGCGGGAAAGAGCCGTCATCGATTTTCTTCCTTCTTGCCTGGAACCGAAGCCGTCGGCCGGATGCCCGAAACGGACAGGTGTACAATAGGGCACATCTCGCTACAGACAGGCATTATGGCGCCCGACGCGGGGGAGGTGACGCTGCTGCTGCGGTCTTGGACCCGGGGCGACAAGACCGCGCTGGACCGGCTCATGCCGAAGGTGTACCGCGAACTTCGCCGGGTAGCCGCCGGGCAGTTCCGCCTGGAGCGCAGCGGCCACACCTTGCAGGCCACGGCCCTGGTTCATGAAGCCTACCTGAGGCTGGTGGGCCAAACCTGCGTGGATTGCCAGACGCGTGCGCATTTCTTCGGGATCGCAGCGAACCTGATGCGTCAGATTCTGGTGAATCATGCCGAGCGCCGCGGGGCGGCCAAGCGAGGCGGCGGCAATCGAGTGACCCTGCGCGATGCGGGCGCATTCACCGAGCAGCCCCTATTGGATGTGCTGGCGTTGGATCAAGCCTTAGATAAGCTTGCGAAGTTCGATCCCAGACAAACCCGGATCGTCGAACTACGATTCTTTGGCGGACTTTCGGAAGCGGAGATCGCAGAACTGCTGGGTGTGTCGATCACCACCGTTGAACGTGAGTGGAGAACCGCGAGAGCAGTCCTGTATAAGGATCTCTCGCAGCGGCGGCCGGCAGAAGGGGAGGCATGACGCCGGAAGAATGGGAGCGGATCAAAGAAGTCCTTCGGGAGGCTAGAGAGTGCGACGCCAGCGAGCGCGCGGCGTTGTTGGACCGGGCGTGTGGGAACGATGTCGAATTGCGCGGCCAGGTAGAGGAGCTACTGGCGTCGGATGAGTGCATGGGCGGCTTTTTGGAGGGGCCGATTGCGAGCCTTACCGCGGCCGCAGATCTCGCTGCGCCCGAAGAATCGATAGTTGGCCGGCGCCTGGGCGCCTACCAGATCGTGCACGAGATAGGCCGTGGCGGCATGGGAACCGTGTACCTGGCCGACCGAGCGGACGGCCAATTTCGAAAGCGCGTGGCGATCAAGCTCGTCAGGCCCTACCCGGATAGCGAAGAGATCCTGCGGCGCTTCCGCAACGAGCGCCAGGTGCTAGCCGACCTGGAACACCCCAACATCTCCCGGCTTCTGGACGGCGGTGCCACTGCGGCCGGGTTTCCCTACCTGGTCATGGAGCACGTGGAGGGCGAGCGCATCGACGAGTGGTGCGACAGGCGCAAGGTGCCTGTCCGGGATCGCCTGCGGCTGTTTCGAAACGTGTGCGCGGCCGTGCAATTCGCACACGAGAGGCATGTTATTCATCGCGATATCAAGCCTGCCAATATCCTGGTTACCGCCGAGGGCGTACCCAAACTGCTCGATTTCGGCATCGCCAAGGTCTTGACTCCCGGTACCTCAACCAGCGATCGCGACATCACCCTCGGGCCTCCGGCCATGACCCCCGAATTTGCCAGCCCCGAGCAGGCGCGGGGAGAACCGGTCGGCCCCGCCAGTGACATCTACGCACTGGGGGTGGTGCTGTACCAACTGCTCACCGGGCGGCTCCCCTATCCGATTTCAAGCCGCGATCCGCGGCAGATCGCACTCGCAATCGGCGAACAGCAACCGGCGCCGCCCAGCGTAGCCGTGCTTACGGCGGATTCCCAGGGTGTGGCCGAAACCCGCAGCGCGGAACGCGGGGAATCCCCCCAGAGCCTGAGCCACCTGCTGGCGGGAGAGCTGGACAGTGTCGTAATGAAGGCATTGCGCAAGGAACCGGAGCGACGGTATACGTCGGTCGCGCAACTCTGCGTGGACCTCGATGGCTATCTGGAGGGACGGCGAGTCCAGGCTCGGGGAGAGAGCCTGTTGTACCGTGGCCGTCGATTTCTGGGTCGGATTCGGGTGGCGGCCATCGCAGCCACACTTGGCGCCGTGACGATTCTGGCGATCGGCACAGGATCCGGGTGGTTCCAGCGTCCGGACGGCAGAGGCAGCGGCCGGTCCATCGCCGTACTGCCGCTCGACAATCTTTCCGGCGATCGCGAGCAGGAGTATTTCGCCGACGGAATGACCGATGCTCTGATCAGCGACCTGTCGCAGATTCAGAGTTTGCGCGTGATCTCACGCACCTCGGTCATGTTGCTCAGAGGGCAGCGCAGCCTGCCGGAGATCGCGCGCACGCTCGGGGTGCGGGCCGTCGTGGAGGGGTCGGTGCTGCGTTCTGGCAGTCATGTCCGCGTGGTCATTCGACTTGTCGATGCGCCGAAGGACCGACTGATCTGGAGCGGCCGCTACGAGGGGGATCTCCAGGATGTGCTGGCGTTGCAAAGCAATATCTCGAAGACCATCGCCAGCGAGGTCCACGTTAGCTTGACGGCGCCCGATCGGGTCCTCCGCAACCGGTCGGTAAATCTGGGCGCCTACGAAGCCTACTTGAGGGGTCGCAATCAGTACGCTACCTCATTTGCGCAGGAATCGCTGGATCAGGCGATAGCGTGGTACCGGCAGGCTCTCACGCTGGATCTCAGCTACGCACCGGCATATGCCGGCCTGGCAGATTGCTACTACATGCTTTCGAGCATTTATCTCCCACCAACCGAGGTAATGCCAAAGGCGAAGGAGGCGGCCTTGAAAGCAATCGAGTTGGACGATCGGTTCGGGGAAGCTCATGCGGCGCTGGGGCTTGTGAGCTCGCTTTACGATTTCAACCGCGCCGATGCCGAGAAGCGATTCAAGCGCGCGCTCGAGCTGAATCCAAGCGACTCCAAGGCACACCTCTGGTACAGTCTGCATCTGGTGGGACTGCGCCGGTTCGATCAAGCTCTGGCGGAAGTCGAGCAAGCGCGGAAGCTGGATCCGGTGTCGCCCGCGATGAATGCGTATGTCGGTGTAGTCCTTTACTTTGCGCATCGCTATAACCAGGTGATTCAAATCCTGCGGCCGATCAGCGAGGTTCATCCGAACGACAATCAGCCGCATGCGTTCCTGGCTCTCGCATACGAGCAGAAGGGTGATTGGCCGATGGCGATTCCGGAGATGGAAAAGGCATGTCAATTGGACCGCGATCAGGATTGCCTGGCTCAGCTTGGGCACATCTACGCGGTGTCTGGCAGGACGGCGGATGCGCGGAAGGTACTTCGGGAACTCAAGGAGATGTCTCGTAAACGCTACGTGTCGGCATACAATCTTGGCGTGCTCCACCTGGGATTGGGTGAGAGGGAGGAGGCTTTACGGAACCTCCAAAAAGCCGGGGAAGATCGCTCGGAATGGTTCGCTATGATCAACGTCGATCCGCGCTTCGACGAGTTGCGCTCCGATTTCCGCCTCAGAGAATTGCTTCGCAGCATAGGTCTTGCCGAGTAAGTGCCGCGCGATTCAAACAAAGCTTGCGGGACTGACGCTGTGCCAATCCGTTGCTGATCCTCCAAGCCGCGGGTTCACGGTACACCGCTCCTGTGCGCCGGGTGCTAATGTGGCGCTCATCATGAAGCGGAGTACGTTCTCGCGCAGGAGTTTTGTGGTCGGGCTGGCGTCGGCCGCGGCGCCGTTCGGCGCGGCACAGACCGGCGGCGGACCCAATATCCATGACGTTCGACAGTACGGCGCCGCCGGCGACGGAGTCCGAATGGACACCGAGGCGATTCAAGCCGCGGTGGACCGCTGCACACGGTCCGGCGGAGGCACGGTGCGGTTTCCGGCCGGCGTGTACCTGAGCGGAACGATCGTCCTGAAAACCAAGGTGGCACTGGAGATCGAATCGGGCGCGGTTCTGCGGGGAAGCCCGAACCTGGCAGACTATCCCGCGCATCGTCCCGCGCTGCGCTCCTATACCGACACTTACACCGAAAAGAGCTTGATCTACGCCGAGGACGTGGAGAATGTCTCGATCCTCGGCCTGGGCACGATCGACGGACAGGGCGGGGGATTCAAGGGACCGTACAAGGTCCGGCCTTACCTGATGCGGTTCATCAACTGCCGAGACGTTGCGGTACACGATGTGACCATCCGTGACTCGCCCATGTGGGTACAGCATTACCTGGCGTGCGAACGGGTGGCGATTCGCGGCATCACGGTGCATAGCCGTGTCAACATCAACAACGACGGCATCGACATCGATAGCTGCCGCGGCGTGCGCATCTCCGACTGCGACATCTGGTCGGGCGACGACGCCATTGTGCTCAAAGCGACAACGGACCGGCCGTGCCGCGACGTGGTCGTTGCCAACTGCGTGCTGAGCTCGGCTTGCAACGCGCTCAAGCTGGGGACGGAATCCAACGGGGGATTCGAGAATATCGCCATTTCCAATTGCACCGTCTCCGATACGCGGCTGGCCGGGCTGGCAATCGAGATGGTGGATGGCGGAGTACTCGACGGTGTGACCGTATCCAATGTGCTGATGAGAGGAGTGGGCGCGCCGATCTTCATCCGGCTCGGCGACCGCGGGCGACCGTTCGTCGAAGGAGGTGCGAGAGCCGGCGTCGGCAGGCTGCGCAACATCTCGATCAGCGGCGTGCAGGCGGATGGCGCCGGACCGACGGGCTGCGCCATCGCGGGGTTATCGGGGCACGAGATCGAAAACGTGACGCTGGACAACGTCCGGCTTTCTTTCGCGGGCGGCGGGGCGGCGTCCGACGCTCTGAGGGAGGTGCCCGAAAAAGCCGACGCGTATCCCGAGTTCAGCATGTTCGGCAAGCTGCCGGCGTACGGATTCTATTGCCGGCACGTGAAGGACCTGCGCCTGCGCGATGTCCGGACCGGCTATCTCGAGCGGGAAGAGCGCCCGGCGCTGGCGGCCGAAGACGTGGAGACCGTGGAACTGGCGGACTGCGCGCTGGATGCCGCGGAACGGGGGGATTCGGCGGTCCGGCTGAAAGACGCGCGGGAGGTTTTCGTGCATGGCTGCCGAACTACCGGCAAGATCGGCACGTGGATGCGGGTGAGCGGGGCCGGCAGCCGCCGCATCCGGCTGATCGGGAACGACCTGGCGGGCGCCTTCAGAGCGGTGGAAGCCACCGCCGAGGTGGCGCCGGCCGCAATCGAGTCGCGCGCGATGTGATGCCCTGGGGCCGATAATCCACCCCGGAGAAACGATGCTGGAGCCGGCAGATTCAGCGAGCTTCGGACGCACCCCGTGCGGGGCCATGGTATGAACGGAGGAGCGCGAGGGGCGAGATCCCACGTGGGAGATGACGGCCAGGCTTTGGGTGCATGTAGAATAACTCGGGAGCGGAGGTTGCCTATGGCCAGCGTCAGCGACGGGGCGAAGTCCATTCGAGGCTTTGCCGCATCAGTCGTTCTGATTCTGGGGTGTTCGTCGGTTAGCGGCAGGTTGGAGTGCTTGCCGGCGCAAGACCAGAGATCGTCCGCCACGATGTACTCGCCGAAGCGGATGGCTGACGGCAAACAGTGGACGACGCGCAATCTCGATGTCAATACTGCAGCGTCCTATTGCTACGAAGATGCGGAACGGAATTGCAGCGGATATGGCCGGTTGTACTCGTGGGAGCCGGCGCAGCGAGTGTGCCGATTATTGGGAGATGGATGGCGAATGCCGACGGACGACGATTGGCGGCAACTGGCCAGGCATTACGGCGGGGTCAGCCAAGATGCGGAGGACAAGGGTAAAGCGGCATACAAGGCGCTGATGACGGGAGGCAACTCGGGATTCAACGCCGTGCTCGGCGGCGGCCGATCCGAGGATGGGGAGTATGCACGATTGGAAGCCCATGGATTCTACTGGACGGCATCCGAGAGTGAGCCGGGCACCGGTTGGTTTTACAACTTCGGCCGCGGCGGGGAGGCTTTCCATCGTCAAAGCGGCGGCGAGAAGCAGCGGGCATTCTCGGTCCGGTGTGTCCGGGAGTGACGAATGAAGAGGGCTGCCGCCTTGCCTGCAGTTGAGGTCAGGCGCGGAATACCGCGGCGTTCGCCGTGACCCATTCCAGGAAGGTCCGCGCGGGTCTTCCCGTCATTTCCCGGACAGTGGATGTGACGAACGCTGGCTGCCCGATGGCGGCAGCCCAGGCGTCGAGCAGTTTGGATACGACGGGCGCCGGCATGCCTGCCAGTCCTTCACGGCGGGCTTGGTCCGGCGAGAGCTCGTCGACGAGCAGCGGGCGGCCAATCACGCTGCCGATGGTGGAGATCTGTTCGTGCTGGCTCAGGGATTGGGGCCCGGTCAGGACATATTCCATTCCGGCATGTCCATTCCCGGTCAGCGTGAGGACTGCCACGGCGGCGATGTCACGCTCGTCGATCGGGGCGGTGGGAGCGGCGAGATAAGGCCAGCGCACGATGCCGCCGGCGCGAATCTGAGGCCCCCAAAAGTGCCGGCTATTCAGCGCGAACATTCCCGGCCGCAAATGGGTCCATTCGAGTCCAGAGGCCTCGATCGTCCGCTCGATATGCTCGGCGAGTAGCCGGGACGGATTGGGCTGCTGGAAGAAGGGGTGCGGCGTTTTGAGGGGCGCCGAGAGAAATACGATGCGCCGCGCGTGTTTCGCGATTCGCTCGATGGCGGGCGCAACGGCGGCCGGCGGGGCGGTCCACACCAGAAATACGGTATCGATGCCGGAAAGGCATGGGTCCAGCGTATCGGGACAGGTGAGATCTGCCCGCATCACTTCGACCTGTGGCGGCAAACGAGCCGCGTCCGGGTTGCGCACGAGCGCGCGGACGTGCGCGCGTGTTGCCGTCAATTGAGTGACGACCTCCCGGCCGATGTTGCCCGTGCCGCCGATGATGAGGATGCGATTCATGATTTGTAAGCCGACTGGTCGAGTGTACGCGGAAACGCGGAACGGCGTCTTTAACAAGTTCTTAAGCCAACTGCTCCGCGGGACTAGAGCATAATAATGAGGGCGCCATCATGCGGTTTCGAACGATCGTGCGGTTCGGCGATTTTCAGTTTGACCCGGAGGCTCCTCTGCTCACGCGAGGATCGCGGGCACTGGAACTTTCGCCGAAGGCCTTGCAAGTTCTTGCGGTGCTGGTGGGGAACGCGGGTCGAGTGGTCTCGAAGGACGACCTGCTGAACATCGTCTGGCCAGAAGCCGTAGTCGAGGAGGGAAATCTTTCAGTTCATATCTTTGCCCTTCGGAGAGCGCTCGGAGCAGGCGCCACCAGGGCTGAGTACATCGAGACCATCCCCAAACGCGGCTACCGTTTTGCCGCGCCTCTCGATTCGATGCATGAAAGCGACACGGGCGCTTCCGCGACTCCGCAGCGCGACCGCTGCAGCACGGCCGGCCACTATCTTCAGCAGCAGACTGCCGGCGGTTGCAACCGCGCGGCAGCGGAATACCGCGAATGCCTCAAAATCGAGCCGCGCAACGCGAGGGCGAAAGCCGGGCTGGCGAACACGCTACTGTTCCGTCTTGTCCTGGGCGATCTGAGCAGAAATCAGGCGGTGCCGCGTGCGCAGGCGTTGTTGGAAGAAGCAAACCAGATCGATCCCGCGTGCAGCGACGTCCACTTGAGCCGCTCCAGGCTGTTTGGCCTGGGGCATTGGCAGTGGGAGAGGGCGCACGACGAATTGCAGCACGCACTCGACCTCGCCATCCATGACGAGACCAGGTACCTTGTGGGGGCATGGCAAGGCTGCTACCTGGTGGAGCGGGGTGAACAGGAGAAGGGTCTTCAGCGGCTGGGGTGGGCCAATGCAGCGTGCCCTTTGTCTCCGTTCCTCTGGAGGTTCCTGGCCGAGGCGCATTTTCTGGCGCGCGACTTTTCGGGATGCGTGGCCGTGAGCCGGAAGGCGCTTCAACTTCACCCGCACTGCTGGTTACTCCATCGGGCATTAGGGAGGGCCTTGACTGCGCTTGGCGAATACGGCCAGGCCAGGCGTTGCTATCGCCGCGCGACGCTGCTATACAACGCGCCACAAGCGGGCCTGCTGGCGGAACTGGCGTATCTCGACGCCGCCGCCGGCAGGAAGGACAGCGCGGGCAGAATGCTTGGCCGCTTGCGATTACCGGCAGGGCGGCAGGATGTGTCATTAGTTGCCATAGCTCAGATCCATGCCGCGCTGGGAGATAAAGATCGTGCTCTGGACTGCCTCGAGCAAGCCTGCGCGAATCGCGACTGGGCTCTATCGGCTTTGAAACAAGACTGTCGCCTGGATCCTGTTCGAGGCGAGCGCCGGTATCGCAAGGTTCTGACAGAGGTCGGGATATAGTTCTCGCGAACCGTGGACCCGGTCATTCGTGATGAAGGGATTGGCTGGGGTCGAGTTTCAGGACTCGCCGCGCGGGGAGATAGCTGGCCACGAAAGCCACGGCGGCGAGGAATGCCGTGGCGGCGATGAAGGGGGCCGGGGTGGACGCGATGGCGATAGCTTTCGCCATGGCGCGGGCCAGGGCTGCTGCGAGAAGAAGGCCGATGGCAACACCGATCGAGATCAGGGTGAA
Source organism: Candidatus Acidiferrales bacterium (assembly GCA_035499435.1). GTDB lineage: Bacteria > Acidobacteriota > Terriglobia > Bryobacterales > Bryobacteraceae > Solibacter. The sequence continues at coordinate 15,521 of DATJYW010000328.1, forward strand.
GCCCTGGCCGAGGACCAAGCGGAGAATGTCGGCGTGGGACGCGCCGAGGGCCATGCGGATGCCGATTTCGCGGGCGCGGCTGGCAGCGGCGTAGGAAAGTACGCCGTAGACGCCGAGGGCGGCAAGGACGAGGCCCACCAGCCCCATGCTGGCGCTGAGGTATGCGGCAAGACGGTAACCCCAATAGCCCGACATGCCGTTCAGGGCGGACTCCATGGGCTCGGCTTCGGCGACGGGCATGTCGGGGTCGAGATTGCGGATCTCGGCTTCGAGGCGCGGGAGCAGGGCTTCGGGCGGGATGGTGGCGCGGACCTGCAGGCAGCGGCGCGTGTAGAACTGCTGGGCGGCGGGGACGTAGAAGAACGGCAGGGGCGGCTCGAACAGGGTGAGGTACTTACTGTCGCGCGCAACGCCTACCACCTGCCACCAGGCATCGCCGGTGCGGCGGAGATGGAAACGCTTGCCGACGGGGTCCTGTCCCGGCCAGAGGTTGTGCGCCATGGTCTGGTTGACGACAGCGACGCGGGGGGCGGATTCGTCGTCGGATTCGCGGAAGGCCCGGCCGCGAAGGAGGGGCATGTCGAGAGTCCGGAAATAATCGGGGGTGACGCTGTTGCAGAAGATGAGAGGCAGGTCGTGGATGGATGCGGGCGCATGGCCCTCGACGGCGACGGCGTCGGCTTCGCGAGTGTAGCCGACGGGGGGACTGAAGGAGAGCGCGACCGAAGCGACCGACGGGAGGCCGCGGACGCGGCGTTCGAGTTCCCGATAGAAGGCGGTGGTGCGCGGCTGGTCGTAGCCGGTGTAGGCGGTGTCGAGGGTGAGGGTGGCGAGGTGGCGGGGGTTGAAGCCGATATCCATGCTGCGCATGGCGGAGAGGCTGCGGACGAAGATGCCGGCGACGATTAACAGGGTGAGGGAGCCGGCGACCTGCACGACGATCAGGGCGTTGCGGAGCCTGCGGGAGCCTCGGGCGGCGGTATCGGAGCGGCCGGCCTCGTGGAGGACGGCGGAGATGTCGGCGCGGGAGGCGGCGAAGGCAGGGTAGAGGCCGGCGCCGATACCGGCGAGGAGCGTGACGGCGAGGGCGTAGGCGAAGACGGGCCAGTCGAAGGTGAGGTCGAGGGAAGCGGGGAGTTCTCTGGAGATGGGGATGGTGGAGATCGCATCGGCGGCCCACGAACCGAGGAGGATGCCGGCGATGCCGCCCAAGAGGGCGAGGGCGATGGTTTCGGCAAGGACCTGGCGGACGAGGCGGGCGCGCCCGGAACCGAGCGCGGCGCGAACGGCCATTTCGCGTTCGCGGGCGGCGGCGCGCACCAGGAGGATGTTGCCGACGTTCATGCAGGCGAGGACAAGAACCAGGACTCCCAGCAGGAGGAAGAACCCGGCGACGAATGGCGCGGAGTTGACCATGGATGGGATGGGCACGGGGCGGGACCAGGGCTCGGGGATGATCCAGACGCGGATGCCGCTATCGGTGGCGGGGTACTGGCGCTCGAGGCGGGCGGCTATGAGCGAGGCCTCGGCGCGGGCGGCGGAGAGCGGGACGCCGGGGGCGAGGATGCCCATGAGGGTGAGGCGGGGATTGGCGCGATCGTGGAAGAAATTGTGGAGCCGGCCGTTTTCGGTGCGGGCGAGGAGCGAGAGGGGGACGAAGGCGTCGATATCGGTGTTGGCGTAGGTGCCGTGGAAGCCGGGAGCGGAAACGCCGGTGATGGTGGCGGGGGCGCCGTCGATGCGGACCTGGCGGCCCACGACGGAAACATCGCCGCCGAAGCGGCGCTGCCAGTAGGAATAGCTCAGGACGATGGAGATGCCCGCGTTGAGGGCTTCGCCTTCTCCGGGGGAGAAGACGCGGCCGATGGCGGGTGGCACGCCGAGGGCGGTGAAGTAGTTGCCGGAGACGTAGCTGAAGAAGAAGTGGGTGGGCTGCCGGCCGTCGGAGAGTCCGCCCTGGCCGAATTGGAAGGCGAGGATGTGGGTGAAGGAGCGGGATTGAGAACGGAAGTCGGAGAGGGCGGGATAGGTGAAGCGGTATTCCATGCCCTCGCTCCCCGCGGCGGACGCGGAGTGGAGGGTGGCGAGTGTATAGAGCCGCGAGGCGTTCGGGACGGGAAGCGGGCGGTGGAGGGCGTTCACGAGGCTGACGAGGGCAGTATTAACGCCGACGCCGAGGGCGATGGTGAGGACCACGATCGAAGTGAGGCTGCGGCCGCGGGAGAAGGAGCGGAAAAAGGGCGGCATAGGGGATGACCGGAGCACGCGGAGGGCCAAGGCCGGGACGTTGGAGCGAAACAGCATACAGAGGATTGGATCGCCTCATTTGGGAGTACTCTGTCCGAAACTGGGAAATGCGTGATCGAGTTTTTCTGGGTTGGGCATATCGACCAAGCGGACGCCATCCCGGTGGATAATGTCTGCTATGCAGAAACCGAACGCACGCCTGGCGTTTGTCCTACTGGTCTGCGCAGCCGGCGCTCAGGCCCGTGTCACCCGCATGGTGGTTGAGAAGCGGGAATCTCCGGCGTTTGGCGGACAGGTCTTCGGCAAAGCCGGCGCCTTCGAATTGCTCAGCGGTCGCTTTTACGGCGAGATCGACCCGAAGGACCCGCACAACAGCATCATCAACGACATCCAATTCGCTCCCCGGAACGCCCGCGGCATGGTGGAATACAGCGCCACGTTCAGCCTCGCCAAGCCGATCGATATGTCCAAATCGAACGGGGTCCTGTACTACACCGTTCCGAACCGCGGCCGCGGCGCGCCCGTGGGCTCCAACGATGGCCGCGTGAATCTGCTGAGCGGATGGCAGGGCGATCTGCCGCGGCCCGAGGGCGCGCAATCCATCGTGGTACCTGTGGCCCGCAAATCCGATGGCTCGCCCCTGACCGGACCGGTGCTCGAGCGCCTGATCGATCTGCCGCGCAACGCGACCACCGTCGATCTCCGCCCTACGCCGTACGTGGGGCTCACGTATCAGCGTCCTCTGACGCTCGACACCACCAAAGCCCAACTGCTGCGGCGGACCTCGCCCGAGGCGCCGTCCAAGCCTGTTCCCGCCGCCGACTGGGCCTTTGCGGATTGCACCACGACGCCCTTCCCCGGAGTGCCCGATCCGGCGAAGCTGTGCGTGAAAGGCGGCTTCGATTCCGCCTCGGAGTACGTCGTCATCTACACGGCCAAGGATCCGCTGGTCCTCGGTATGGGGTATGCGGCCACGCGCGATTTACAGTCGTTCCTGCGCTACGGCGAACGCGATGACGCCGGGACGCTCAATCCGCTCGCCGGAAAAATCAAGTGGATTATCAGCCGCGGCGATTCGCAATCCGGCAACTTCATCCGCAGCTACATCCATCTGGGCTTCAACCAGGACGAAGCGGGCCGCATCGTGTGGGACGGCGCCAATCCGCACATCGCCGCCCGCCAGCTCGCGCTCAACTTCCGCTTTGCGATCGGCGGCGGCTACGCCGGCCCGTATCAGCCCGGCAGCGAAGGGGTGTTGTGGTGGGCCGATTATGCCGATACCGCGCGCAAGCGTCCCTCCGCCGGGCTCCTGGACCGCTGCACTGCCACCAGGACGTGTCCGAAGATCTTCGACACCTTCGGCGCCCTGGAATTCTGGTTCCTGCGCGAATCGCCGGACCTGGTGGGTACCGACGCCAAGGCCGATATTCCGCTGCCGCCGAACGTCCGCCGCTACTTTTTCCCGGGCACCACGCACGGGGGCGGACGCGGAGGATTCAACGCCGCTGGGGCCGCCCCGCCGGGCGGCTGCGTGCTTCCCGCGAACCCGAATCCCGAGAGCGACACGATGAAGGCACTCACGGTCGCGCTCATCGACTGGGTGACCAAGGGCACCGAGCCGCCTCCCAGCCGCTATCCGCGCCTGGCCGAGCACCAGCTCGTGGCAGCGAACAAAGCGGCGATGGGCTTCCCGGATATCCCGGGCATGCCCTCGCCGGATGGCTTGCTGAATCCAGTCTTCGACTACGATTTTGGCCCGGACTTCAACTACGTCGATCAGTCGGGCTTGATCACCCGCCAGCCACCTGTGGTGAAGCAGGTGCTTCCCACGCTGGTGCCCAAGGTGGATGCCGATGGCAACGATGTCGGAGGTGTTCCGTCCGTTCTGCGCCAGGCGCCGCTCGGAACCTACACAGGTTGGAACGTCATCGGCGCCGGATTCGATAAGGGCAAAATCTGCCTGCTGAACGGCAGCTTCATCCCGTTCGCCAAGACGAAAGCCGAGCGAACCGCATCGGGTGACCCGCGCCGATCGCTGGAGGAGCGTTATGGCAGCCACGCCGCGTACGTCGGCGCCGTGAAAGCGGCGGCCGAGGAAGCCGTCGCGGAGCGCTTCCTGCTGCGGGAGGATGCCGACCGCCTGGTTGCCGAGGCTGCGGCTAGCGACGTGCTGGTGGAGAAGAAATAAGAACCAGGGCCCGGCGGTTCGGCGGTAACCCCGGGATACCCTGCGGCTGATATGCTGGATGCCACCCGGGAGGGCATATGAAACACTGGGTGTCGCTGGTTCTTTGCGGAGCCGCCGCCGGGCAGCAGGCCGCGCATCAGCACGCCGCCGCGGCGCCGGTCCCTTTGCAGCCGCTCGCGCAACAGGTCCGGCAACTCGAGGAGGCCTTGAACTACCTCGGTCAACCATTCGCACCGGCGGACGTGCGGCGCATCCACGAGGCCGTGGCCAATCCGGATGAATCGGCCGCGGTGCAGGCGCTCGAGGCCGTGCTCGACGAGCACGTACTCCTCAATGTGGACATCAACCCCGAGAGCCGCGTCAAGGTCGAAGAGGGAACGGCGAAACCCGAGCTGGTGGAAGCCGGGACCCGGCTGTTCCTTGTCAAGATCGTCAACAACGCGCACGTGCGCGCGCCGCTCGCCGTTGCGAGCGCCAACAGCGGCGACGTGTTCGTCCGGTCGAACGGAAACCCCGCGCCGGCGATCCAGCTCTCGCCGCAGGACGCGAAAGAGCGCTGGGCGAACATCACACTCTACCAGCGGCCTCCCATGCGGGCGCGGCTGTCAGGCCTGGCGCTCGAGTACGCAATCCTCGAGGTCTATAGCCGCGACGCCGGACAACGGTCGGCCAAAATCAGCTTCAATGTCGGCCAGGGCTCGCAAGACATCGGATTCCGCAACGATATGACCGTCGTCTTTGACGCCGTTCCGGCGCGCCGCATCAAGCTGCGCGTCAAGGACGAGAAAGGACGGCCCGGCATCGCCTCCTTCATCATCAAGGACCGGCTGGAGCGCATCTACCCGCTGCCTTCCAAACGGCTGGCGCCCGACTTTTTCTTCCAGCCGCAGATCTATCGCGCCGACGGCGAATCGGTGCAGCTTCCCCAGAACTATTACACATTCGAGTACACCGGCGGACCGGAGTACGTGAGCCACACGCGTGAGCTCGCCGCCGATACCAACGAGCTATCCTTCCAGCTCGAGCGTTGGATCGATCCCGCGGACCTCGGATGGTATTCCGGCGACCACCATGTGCACGCCGCCGGCTGCTCCCACTACATGAACCCGACCGAAGGCGTCCAGCCGGAAGACATGATGCGGCAGATCCTTGGCGAACACCTGAACATTGGCAGTGTCCTCACATGGGGGCCGGATTACTATTACCAGAAGCAGTTCTTCTCCGGCAAAGATCACCCGCTCTCCAAGCCCGACCGGCTGATGCACTATGACCTGGAGGTTTCCGGCTTTCCGTCGAGCCACTCGGGGCATATCGTCCTGCTCAATCTGAAGGACCAGGATTTTCCTGGGACCAAGAAACTCGATGACTGGCCGACGTGGGATCTGCCGATCTTCCGCTGGGCGAAATCGCAGGGCGCGGTGGTGGGCTTCGCGCATTCCGGATGGGGGCTGGAGGTCTCGGGCAAGGAGCTGCCGTCATACCAGATGCCGGCCTTCGACGGCATCGGCGCGAATGAGTATATCGTGGACGTAACCCACCCGAACGCGGTCGACTTCATCTCCGCCGTGGACACGCCGTACGTGTGGGAGCTGAACATCTGGTATCACACCCTGAACGTCGGCTTCCGCACCAGGATCGCCGGCGAAACCGACTTTCCATGCATATACGATGGCAGGGTCGGGTTGGGGCGCACCTACGCGAAGATCGACGGTGGGCTGAGTTACGAAGGTTGGCTGCGCAGTCTGCAGGCGGGCCGCAGTTACGTCTCCGACGGCAAGACTCACCTGATGGACTTCAAAGTCGATGGAACTCCCGTGGGCGGGGCGGCCGCGGGGGGCGAAGTGCGCATGAACGCGCCGCGCAGCGTGACCGTGACCGTCACCGCGGCGGCGTACCTGCCGGTGAAGCCGAACGACGCCATTCGCGGCCGGCCGTTGGACGAGAAGCCCTATTGGGATGTGGAACGGGCGCGCATCGGCGACACGCGCGATGTGCCGGTGGAGATCGTGGTCAACGGGTCGGTTGCCGGACGGCAGACGATCACCGGCGATGGCAGACTCCATGAGTTGAAGTTCGAAGTGCCCGTGAAGCAAAGCAGTTGGATCGCGGCCCGGGTGCTGCCCGCCGCTCACACGAATCCGGTGTTCGCCATCGTGGGTGGCAAGCCGGTGCGGGCCTCGCGCGCCAGCGCCGAGTGGTGCCTGAACGCCGTGAATCAGTGTTGGACGCAGAAGGCTCCGCGCATACGGCCGAGCGAGTCGGGCGAAGCGAAACAGGCATACGATCACGCGCGCGAGGTGTACCGCCGGCTGATCAACGAGACCGGGGAGAATCGCTGAGCGATGCAGATGTCAAGCTGGCGGCCTCCCGATGAGCAGCGGGTAGCGTGAGATCGCTGGGTGAAGAGCGCCGCAGGGAGCGCAGCCACGATGACCATGGTACGATTTGCCGGAAGGAGGTTTGACCATGGTGATCGTACGGAACAGTTTCATCGCCAAGCCAGGACAGGCAGGCAGGCTGGCGGCTCAACTGAAGGAAATGGCAAACGCGGGCGATCTCCGGAATGTCCGCGTGATGACGGACCTCACTGGAGATTTTAATCATGTGGTCATGGAGCACGAGGTCGAATCCGCATCGGAGTTCGAAGCGCTGATGACGAGGTACTCCTCGGACCCGCAGGCCCGCGAAAAGGCGAAGGGGTACACCGACCTGTGGACCACGGGCCGGCGGGAGTTGTTCCGAGTGGTCTGAACCAACCTTCGTGGGGCTAGGAAGCTTTGGGGGGCGTAGGCGGCTTCGGATAGCGGAGGCCCAAGCATTCTGATGCAGATTGCATACCTGACCGTTACGATTGTCCTCGCGGCGATGGCGGCATTCTCCGGACTGGGCAAACTGCGCCGCGATCCGAAGATCGTTCACGTGGTCCACGAAGTGGTCGGCATACCGTTGCAGTATTTTCCGCATCTGGCGGCTTGCGAAATTGCGGGGGCGGTGGGCCTGGTTGCCGGTAATTGGTGGCCGATCGTGGGGTTGGCCGCGGGCATCGGACTGATCGTCTATTTTGCAGGGGCGATTGTGTCGCACGTGCGTGTGGGCGATCTGAACGGGATTGGGCCTGCTGCTTTCCTGCTGATGATCTCGGTTGCGGCAGTCGTACTGCGAGCCCTGTCGTATCGGACGGGCGCCGCTTATTAGGAGGCTGCTGGAAGCGGGGAGGACTCGAGCCGCCGGAACCGAGGAATTTGTGGAAGAATTGATCTGCGGCCAGTGGCGGAAGAAGCGGCTGAGCCGCCAGGAGGTACTGGGATGCGGCGAGTGTTATTCGGGGGCATGGCGGCTATGGCCACCCTGCTGCTGTGGACACAGGTGCCGGCGGCTGCCCAAACGCAGAAGGCGGCCAAGCCATATGGCCCCAAGCGGCTTGCGGACGGCCACCCCGACCTGCAAGGCACATACGATATCGCCACGATGACGCCCCTGGAACGGCCTCGGGGCGTACCGGCGGCCTACACACCGGAGGAGGCGCACAAGCGTGAAGCCGCCTTCGCCAAGGAGAAGCAGGAAGCCGATGCGCCCATTTCCGGCGAGCGCGCCGCGCCGAAAAAAGGCGGCGAATTCGTGGCTCCCCCGGGGAGCACGAGCGGCCCAAATGCCGGCTGGTGGCTGGTGGCGACGGGCGCCGGCGGCGCGGTCGGCGGTTACAACACCGGCTGGCTCGACGTCGGGTCGAGTTTTACGGTTGTGAACGGCGAGTTCCGCTCGTCCATCGTGGTCGATCCGCCCGACGGCCGCGTTCCGCCGACGCTGCCATCGGCGCGGCAACGCGCGGCAGCCGAGTACGGACGCCCGACATCGGACGCGGGGGAGAGCACGGATCGCGATCTGGAAAGGACGCCCGGCGCGTATGACGATCCGGAGCGCCGGCCACTGGGCGAGCGCTGCATCCTGGGTTTCGGGTCGACCTCCGGCCCGCCGGCGCTGCCGGACTACTTTTACAACAACCTGCACCAGATCGTGCAGACGCCCAACAGCATCCTGATCCTCACCGAGATGGTGCACGACGCGCGCGTGATCCGCATGAACGCGCAGCACCTGCCGAAGAACATGCGCTTCTGGATGGGCGATTCGGTGGGGCACTGGGAGGGCGACACGCTGGTTGTGGATACGACCAACTTCACGGACAAGACGCGGTTTCGGGGATCGACGGAGAACCTGCATGTGATCGAGCGCTTCAAGCGTACCAGCGATCGTACGCTGCTGTACCGGTTCACCGTGGAGGATCCAAGTACCTGGGAGCGTTCGTGGACCGGGGAAATGACCTGGCCGGCGACCGATTCGCACATCTACGAGTACGCCTGCCATGAAGGCAACTACGCGTTGACGGACATTCTGAAGGGCGCGCGGCTGCGGGAAAAGGAACAGGCGGCGGCGAAAGCTGCGAGCAATCCGAAGTAACCGTCCAGCGCGGCCGTTACGGTCGTCTCGGCACCGTGCCTCCGCCGGCCTGGTGGTGCTAATCCACCGGCTGGTTCCGCGCGGCGACGCGCACTCCGACGCAACTCATTGATTGTATTGCTGATGCGTTTCGGCTCCTGGCATGCACTATGCAGGATGGAGTCACAAGGAGCCGACGCCATGAAAAACGCAAATCGTACGAAATGGATGTATGGGGCACTGGCCCTTGCTGGCGCAATGCTCATCAACAGTGTGCCGGCAATGGCGCAGGATTACGGTAATGCCAGCGGCTACAACTACGCACCGGCGGGACAACTGGACAGCCTGGTGTCGCGGATCGCGCTCTATCCGGATCCGCTACTGGCCCAGATCTTTGCCGCGGCCGCTTTTCCCGATCAGATTGCCGCGGCTGCGCAAGGTTCCGGCGGGCCGTTCGACCCGTCCGTCGAGGCATTAATGCAGTATCCGAGCGTGTTGCAGATGATGGCATCCGACCCTGGTTGGACCCAGGCTCTTGGTCAAGCCGTGACGCAGAACCAAGGTGCGGTGATGGACGCGATCCAGAATTTGCGGCGGGAAGCGCAGCAGTATGGGTATTTGCAGAGCGGTCCGCAGATGCAGGTGGTGGAGGACGGCGGGTACATCGACATCCTGCCGGTGGGCGGGTACATGTACGTGCCGGTGTATGATCCGTACGTCGTGTTCGCGCGGCCAAGTCCGGGATTCTTCGTGGGTGGAGCGATCCGCTTCGGCGGCGGCTTCCATTGGGCCGGCGGATACAACTTCGACTGGCGAAAGCATGAAGTGTTTGTGAATCGGCGGGTGTGGACGCCTCCAGCGCGGACGTACCAGGCTCCTCGGCCTGCAGTCGAACAGCGGCGGTTCGAGGACAACCGGCCAAACGTCACGGGCGGCACTCGCGAATGGAACCGCGCCTACACGGCTCCGGCGATGCAGCCTCCCACGCAGCGCAGTTTCGCTCCGGCGCAGCCGCGGAGCCAATTCAATCGCCCGATGGAGCAGCAGAACTTCACCGCCCGGCCTCCCATGCAGCAGCGGAATTTTACGGCTCCGCGGCAGATGGAGCAGCGCAGCGTTACTCCTCAGCCTCGCAACGAGGGAGGAATCGGGCGCGGTGGTGAGGGCCGCGGGCGCTAGCCGCCCGCGCGGCACCCGCGACAGAGTAACGCCTGCCCCCGGGAAGCCGGCTGTAGCTTCGCTGGTGCGTTCTGCGCGGCTTGACTTGTACTTGGGCCGCCATTACCATTTCCCAAGGACGCGCGACAATCTTATGGAAACAACTCGTCGAGGGTTTCTGGCCGCGGCAGGGGCCGCCGCCGGACAGGAGGGGGCCAATGCACAGAAGCGTGGCCACGATCATGACCACGGGCACCAGGCGGTTCCCTCCGATCCGGCTTTACGCGTGAAGGCACTCGAATCGCTGTTGGTTGAGAAGGGCCTGGTCGATCGTGCGGCTTTGGACGCGTTGGTAGATTCCTATGAGCACAAAATCGGTCCGCGCAACGGAGCCCGCGTGGTGGCCAAGGCGTGGGTGGATCCGGCTTACAAACAACGCCTCCTAACAGATGCTACGGCCGCGATCGCCGAACTGGGATACAGAGGCGAGCAGGGCGAGTACATGGTGGTCGTGGAAAACACTCCCAAGGTACACAACCTCATCGTCTGCACGCTTTGTTCCTGCTATCCGTGGCCGGTGCTGGGATTGCCGCCTGTCTGGTACAAGTCCGCGCCGTATCGTTCGCGATCCGTAATCGACCCGCGAGGGGTGTTGCACGAGTTCGGGCTCGACCTGGCGGAAGATGTCGAGGTGCGCGTTTGGGATAGCACGGCGGAGATTCGCTACCTGGTGCTGCCGGAGCGGCCTGCAGGCAGCGAGAATCTCAGCGAGGAGGCTCTTGCCGCCATGGTCACCCGCGATTCGATGATCGGCGTGGCGAAGGCCGTGCTTTCCGAGGGGAGCAGGGCATGAATGGCATCCACGACATGGGCGGCATGCACGGCATGGGCCAGGTAGAGCCGGAGAAGAACGAACCTGTATTCCACGCGCGCTGGGAGTCGCGAATCTTCGCACTGCGGCGGGCGATGCGGCCCTGGTCAAAATTCAAGGGCAAGGCAAACCGCCATCAGATAGAGCTGATCCCGCCCGCGGAGCAGTTGAGCTTGAGTTACTACGCGAAACACGCGACTGCTTTCAGTAAGCTGCTTGCGGAGAGCGGCCTGGTGACGGCTTCCGAACTATCCAGTGGAAGACGCGCGCGGGGTTCGACGAAGGCGTCTCCACCGCTGAAGGCGGACCAGGTGGCGGCATTCCTGGATCGAGGCGCACCCGCGACTCGAAGCGTCGCGGTGACCCCGCAGTTCCATGTGGGACAGAACGTACGTGCCCGAAATATCAACCCTCTCGGGCATACGCGGCTGCCGCGATACGCTCGTGGCAAGGCAGGCAGCATTGTCAGCGATCATGGCGTTTTCATTTTTCCGGACACAAACGTGGCTGATTTAGGCGAAAAGCCCCAGCACGTTTATTCCGTACGATTTTCGGCGCGCGAGTTATGGGGGGAACATGCCTCGCCCCGAGACTCCGTTTACATCGACATGTGGGATGACTACCTTGAGCCAGCCTGATACAACTCAAAAACCATGTGGCGAGGCGGACTTAGCCGCATTGCCGCCACTACCTCGCGACGAAGAAGGACCCGTGTTCGCCGAGCCGTGGCAGGCGCAGGCGTTCGCGCTCGCCGTCCGGCTTTCCGCGCAGGGGTATTTTACCTGGAAGGAGTGGGCGGCCGCATTGTCCGCCGAGTTAAGAGGGGCCGCGGAGCAGGGGCAGCCGGACGATGGCTCGCGGTACTACGTATATTGGCTGGCGGCGCTGGAGAAACTTGCCGTGGAAAAAGGGCTTTCCGATTTCGCAACCATGCACGAGCGGAAGGAAGCCTGGGCCGATGCTTACCGGCACACGCCGCATGGCAAACCCATCGAGCTGAGCGCCGCCCGGAAGTAGGTTGGAGAGTCTGCGTCTCGTGAGTTAGAGGCGGAATTCCTGGCCGATCTGGCGGACGGCCACGCGATCGGCGTGACGTCCGGCGGCACCATAGACGCGCTCGATGGGTTCGAGGTAGGGCTCGCGGCTGAGGAGGAGCGTTTGGTGATGCACGGGGAGGAAGAACTCGAAGCCGGCATCGTGGGCCATTCGCCACGCCTGTTCGGGGGTGCAGTGGTAGTGAATCCAGGGATCGTAGGCGCCCACGGGCATGATGGCGAGGTCGTAGGCATGACGCTTTCTCAAACTCTGAAAGGAATCGGTGAGAGCGGTGTCGCCGCCGAACAGAACGCGATGGCGTCCGGCCTCGATGGTGTAGCCGTTGTAGCCGCGATACGTGTCGGTTCGCATGCGGGCGCCCCAGTGATTCACGCGAAAGGCGCGGATGGTCAGCGGGCCAACTGTGGCGGTCTCGTTCCAACCCAGCTCCTGGACGCGGCCGTAACGGCGAACGCGCAAGAGATCGCTGGTACGGGCGGCAGTCACCACGGTTGAGCCGCGGCCCTCCAGACGCCGGAGGCTGCGGATATCGAAGTGATCCATGTGCGCGTGCGAAAGAAGAATGAGGTCGATGCGGGGGAGTTCCCGGATGGGCAGGGCGGGCTCGACGAGCCGTTTAATGCCCAGGGTGACCGGGCCTAATCGGATGCCGACGCGGCGGCTGAATACCGGGTCGGTCAGGACGGTGACGCCATCGATCTTCAGCAGCACGGTGCTGTGACCGATCCAGGCCGCATGCAGACCCCGGTCGGGCCAAGCCTTGGGATTGGGGCGCAGCGGGGCCGGCCGAATGGGGCGCGTGCGTTCCTCGGTGTATCGCCTCCAAAAGTGAGAAGCTGCACGGAATGCCCAACCACCCCTCGCATGGGCGCTTCGTATCATCTAAGTATGTGATGCACTCACCCGTTCCCAGGTTGCTTGTGCCTATTCGAAGTCTTCCTCGAAGAACTCGTGCGGCCTTTTTTCCATGGGATTGCGGTCGCGCTCAATGATCCTTAATTCCGCACGACGGATCTTCCCCGAGATGGTTTTCGGCAGGTCGGAGAACTCCAGCCGCCGAACGCGTTTGTAGGGAGCCAGACGCGCGCGAATGAAGGTGAACAATTCACGGGCCAAGTCCTGGCTGGGTTGATAACCGTTGCGGAGGATGAGAAAGGCCTTGGGTACGGCCAATCGCAGAGGGTCGGGGCTGGGGACGACCGCAGCCTCGGCGATCGCGGGGTGCTCGATGAGGGCGCTTTCCAGCTCGAAGGGGCTGAGACGATAATCGGACGCCTTGAAGACGTCGTCTTTGCGCCCGATGCAGGTGATGTAACCATCGGCGTCGCGCGCGGCCACGTCGCCGGTGTGGTAGTAGGCGTGGTCCGCAGGGTCCGTGCGGGCGACGCCATCCTGCACGTATCCCTGCATCAACCCGAGCGGCCGAGGGGACAAGTCGAGGCAGATCTCGCCTTCGCTGGAGGGATTCCCCTGGCTGTCGAGCAGCACCACCTGATAGCCCGGCAGCGTCCGGCCCATGCTGCCCGGTTTGACGGGTTCGCCTGGCGGATTGCCGATCATGGCGGTGGTCTCGGTCTGGCCGTAGCCGTCGCGGATGGTCAGGCCCCAGGCTGCGCGGACGCGCTCGATCACCTCTGGATTAAGCGGCTCTCCAGCGCTCACGACCTCGCGCAAGGGGACGGGGTAATCGCCGAGGGGTTCCTGTACGAGCATCCGCCAGACCGTGGGGGGAGCACAGAGGGTGGTCACGCCGAACTGGACGAGGGCTTGCAGCGCGGCGCGTGGGTTGAAGCGGGACTGATTGTAGGCGAACACCGTAGCGCCTGCATTCCAGGGCGCGAAGACGCAGCTCCAGGCATGTTTGGCCCATCCGGGCGAACTGATATTCCAGTGGAGGTCGCCGGGCTGTAGGCCGATCCAGTACATGGTGGAAAGGTGCCCGACCGGGTAGCTCTGATGCGAGTGCCGCACAAGTTTGGGTTTGGCGGTGGTTCCGGAAGTGAAGTAGAGGAGAAAGGGATCATCGGCCGAGGTGGCTGAGCCCGGTGCAAAGGAGGCGGAATGGCCGGCGGCGTCTTCGAGAGATTGCCATCCGCCGGCGGCACCTCCGGCGGTGATCCGGGAATAGGAACCGGTGAGCGGATCGAACTTCGCGGCCTGCGAGGCTGCCGCGATCACGTGCCGCACGTTTCCGCGGTCCAACCGGTCGCGCAAGTCTTCGGTGGCGAGGAGCGGGGCGGCCGGAATGAGCACGGCTCCCAACTTCATTCCGGCCAGCAGGACCTCCCAGAGCGCGGCTTGATTTCCCAGCATCACCAGGATGTGATCGCCACGCCGAACACCGAGCGCGCGCAGGAAGTTGGCTGCCTGGTTCGACCGGCCGGAGAGCTCCGCGAAGGTGCGCGCGATTTGCGTTCCGTCTTCTTCGACGATGAGGAGCGCGAGGCGCGAGTTGTCCGCGGCCATAACGTCGAAGTAGTCGAGGGCCCAATTGAAGCGATCCATTTTGGGCCAGGAGAAGCCGCGGAGCGCCGCGTGATAATCGGTCCGATGCGCGAGCAGATAATCGCGGGCACTCAGGAACTCGGACACGCTGCTCCTGGGCCCTACCTCGCCGGAGATCACTTCTTCCGCCATTCTGCAGCTTTCGCCGGCTGTCCCCACCCCTGATAAAGACGGACAATCCATTCGCGTGTCTGGTCCATCTGCCAACGGTCAGGAACTGCGATCCGGTTCGTGCGCGCCAGCATCCCCTGGTAGGCTCCGAGCAGCAGGGGCTCGGCTTCGGCATAGTTCCTCTGTCCGGCCAGGCTGGCGCCCAGCAGGCTTTCGGCGAAGAAGCGCACTGGGTCGTCGGGCTGCTTCTTGCGGGTGAAATCGACGGCTTCCCGCGCCAGCGGCTCGCTTTGGACGAATTTGCCCTGCGAAACGAAGACTCGCGCGAGGTCAGCGGCCGATGACATAGTGTCCGGATGTTCCGCGCCCAGGGCGCGCCTCCGCCCATCCAAAGCCTGCTGTCCGTAGGTTTCCGCCAGATCATATTTCCCCTGCAGCAGGTAGAGGGATGACAAATCCACAACGGCCAGAAGCGTGTCGGGGTGCTGAGCGCCTTCCACCCGGCGAGTGACCTCGAGGTTCTGATTCAGGAGGGCTTCGGCGCGGGAGTATTTGCCCTCCGCGGTGTAGACGTCGGCCAGGTTTCTGAGGGAAAGCAGAGTCTTGGGATGCTCAGCGCCGAGTACGCGGCGCCGGATTTCTATGGTTTGACTATAGAGTTCCTCGGACGAAGCGTATCTGCCTTGCACGTAGTTTACCCACGCCAGATTGTGCAGGGATTGCAGGGTATCGGGATGTTCCGGGCCCAAAACGCGCCGCCGAATTTCGAGCACCTGCTTCGCGAGTTCCTCCGCGGCTGCGTAGTTGCCCTGCGCGACGTCTGTGAGGACCAGGTTGTTCATGGTCAATGTCGTATTGGGATGGTCTGGTCCCAACACACGACGCAGGATCTCCAGCGCCTGGCCGTAGAGCTCCTGGGCCTGCTCGACTTTGCCCTCCGACCAGTACGCCCAGGCCAGATTGCTGATGGTCTTCGCGGTATCCGGATGTTCGGATCCTAGTACTCTGCGCCGGATGTCTACCAGTTCGCGGTACACGTCTTCAGTCTGGGCGTATTTTCCCTGGTCGTGGTAGACAAGAGCGAGATTGTTCATGGTCTTGAGCGTGTCGGGGTGTTCCGGACCCAAAACCCGGCGCTGAACCTGGAGCAGTTGAGTTCCTAACGCCTCCGCCTGAGGGTGTTTCCCTTGCATGTAAAAGGCGAGCCCCAGGCTCGCCATGGAGGCCAGCGTCTTTGGATGCTCCGGACCCAGTACGCGGCGCTCAATCGGCAGGAGATTGGTCAAAAGAGTTTCGGCCTCCGCGTACTTTCCCTGTTCAATGTCATTCATCGCGAGAGCTCTGACGGTTCCCAAAGTCTTGGGGTTCTCCACTCCCTGGACCCGGCGATGCAACTCCAGAGCCCGCTCCAGTTGCCGCTGCGCTTCCGCATAAAGTCCAAGGTCGGAATACGTCTGCCCGATGGTATCTCGGATGTCGGCCTCCACCTCGGGCTGACGTTCGAACTTCCCCGTGATGCGCGTGGCTGCCCGGTCCAACGCCGTGCGCACTTCCAAGTGCGGATCGGGCTTAGCCCCCGGTCCTGCCTGATTGGCCGCGCTGGCTTGCGCCAACAAGTCGTTTCGCAGAAAATCGTTTACCGCCTGGGCCACAGCCGCTTCCCGGTTGGCACGGATGCTCTGCCGGATGCTCACCACGGCGGCAGCAGCCAGCACCAGGACGAAAGCCGCCGCCGTGGCGAGCGCCACCCGGTTGCGCCGGGCGAACTTGCGCGCGCGGTACCCAACCGATGGCGGCACCGCCAGCACCGCCTCATTGCTCAGATAGCGCCGGACGTCCGCCGCCAATTCCGCGCACGATCCATAGCGCCGCGTCCGTTCCTTCTCCAGTGCCTTCAGCGCAATCGAATCCAGATCGCCGCGCATCTGTCTGGCCAGGGCAACCGGCTCCGTCTTCCGCTTATGCGCCACGTCCGTCAACGTGGCAGGGTCTTGCGTGCGGATTCTGGTGCTCAGCTTTGGGGGCTCTTCCTCGCGCAGCTTCCGGAAGAACTCCTCGAGGGCGATCTTGCGCAAGTCCAGCGGCGGACCGCCTGCCAACAGCTCATAAAAGATGATGCCGAGCGAATAGACGTCGGTGCGTGTATCGATATCCTCACTCGATGAAAGCGCCTGCTCCGGACTCATGTATTCCGGGGTCCCGATCATGGCGCCCACGCGCGTGTGGATGGTGTCGGTGGTGAGTTTCCGGGCCAGCGCCTTCGCCACTCCGAAGTCGATGATCTTGGGCGCCGCCTGGCCGTCCACCTCCGTTACCAGGATGTTGGACGGTTTCAGGTCACGGTGGATGATGGCTTTCTGATGGGCGTGCTGGACGCCTTCACAGACGTGCATGAAGAGTTGCAGGCGTTCGCGGGTACACAGCCTGTGATCGTCGCAGTAGGCATTGATCGGAACGCCCGCGACGTACTCCATGACAAAGTATGGCGCGCCCTGAGCGGTGGACCCAGCGTCGAAGACTTTGGCGATGGCCGGGTGGTCCATCAAGGCCAATGCCTGGCGCTCGGATTCGAAGCGTGCGATGACTTCGCGGGAATTCATCCCGGCTTTGATCAGTTTGAGTGCAACGCGGCGGTGAACCGGTTCTCTTTGCTCGGCGAGCCAGACCTCGCCCATGCCGCCCTCGCCGATTTTCTGCAGCAGCCGATAGCGATCAATCACTGCGGCGGCAGGCGCCGAGGGGGCGATAGACTCGGTAGGCCCACTGGTTTCAGTGGGGCCAGCGCGCTCGTCAGGACCGGACTGTGGTTGGGGTGACAGCCTTCGCAAAACCCCCAAGGGAGTATACCAGCAAAGTCAAGACGGGCTGGAGGCCGTTGCACTGGACCGGGACATAACAGATAATCAAGTCCGTAAGTTGTGTTTCGTATCCCGCGCGATGTCAGGGCCTGGCTTCCGGCACTTCTTCTCTCGCCCGCGCTGTCTTTTGGCGCGCCGGACAATTGGATTCCCGCGCGGTGGACGGGCGGGCCGCTGGAGCTTGCGAGGCGGGACAAGGCGGGGGACGCAGCGGTGCGCGAGGCGATTGCGAACTGGTACGACCCCGCGACGCTCGACCTGCTGCGGGGCTCGCCGATCAACTGCCTGCTGGTGCCGTGGAGCGGCGGCGCGGCGGAGGAGACGGAGCGGCGGCAGCAGGAGCTTGTGAAAGCGTATGCGGATGAAGCGCACCGACGCGGGCTGGCGGTCCTGGGGTTGGTCTATCCCGGAGCCGAGCCGGCGAGGTTCGTGCGTGCGGCGGCGGATGCGCGGCTGGACGGGTTTGTGCTCGAGGGCACATTTCCTGCGGGATTTGCGGCACGGATCGATGGGCCGGTGGTGATCCCGCAGATTGGCGAATCGCCCAGCGCGCGCAACCTGGCCGATATGGGAATCCGGGCCGCGCCATCGAGCGAGCCGTGGATTCAATCCAACGTCTGGCTGGTGCGGGCGGCGCGGTTTTCCGATCCACGAAAACCTGTGTGGATCAGCTACCGGATCGAGCACGCGAAGGAGGCGGATTATCTGCGGGCAATTGCCGACGCGGCGGTGGCGGGCGGGCGCTGGATCGTGGACCTCGACGACGGGCTGAGGGTGAAGCTGCGGCGCGGCGACGCGGGCGCGCTGGGGACGTGGCGGCGGATTGCGGACTGCCTGCGCTTCGCCGAGGACCACTCGGCGTGGCGAGGGCTCGAGCCATACGGCAACCTGGGCATTGTGGTTGGGACCGGCAGCGAGATGGAAGATGAGTATCTGAAGCTGGTGGCACGGCGGCAGGTGCCTTACCGGCCGATCGCGCGGGCGCATTTGGACGCTGCGGCTCTGGCAGGGCTTCGCGCGGTGCTGGCGACCGGGCTCGCGCCTCCCACGGCAGCGGAACGGAAGCTGGTGCGGGCGTTTGCGGAGAACGGCGGGCTGGTGGTGGGCGGGCCCGAATGGGGCGAGATCCCGACGGGCGAACCGTACGTGGAGCGAGCTTGCGGGAAGGGCCGCATGGCGCTGTACCGGAGCCCGGACCCCGAGTCCATCGCGCGCGAGATGCGCGAGCTGCTGACCCTCAAGGACGCGGGCCTGATTGCGTTCAACGTGCCTTCGGTCATCATCTATGCCAGCCGGGAGCCTGGCGGAAGGCGGCTGCTGGTACAGTTGCTCAACTACTCGGATTCGCCGGCGACCGACATCACGATCCGGATGAGCGGAACCTTCAAGACCGCGCGGCTGGTCAGGCCGGGCGCGGCACCGGTCGCGCTGGAGACGAGCGCGGCGAACGGCGAAACCGACATCACCATTGCGAAGCTGGGGCTTTGGGGTGGAGTCGTACTGGAAGGAGAAACGCCATGAAAGACGCGAAGGCCACTTTTACACGCCGTGGCTGGCTGGCAGCGTGCGGCGCCGCGGCATACGCGGGATCTGCCGCGTCCGCCGATCCCCAAACTCCGGCGGCGTCCGCTCCGTCGGCACCGGTCGCCATCGCCAAGGTAGCGAGCTATGACGAGGACCTGGTGGCGCAGTTCCGCAAGCTGTTCGACCAGATCGGCGGCATTCAGAGCCAGGTGCAGGGCAAAACCGTGGCGATCAAGGTGAACCTCACGGGCGGCAACCGCTTCGAGGGTTACACAGCGGGCGATACACACTGGGTGCATCCCAAAGTGGTGGGCGCGGTGACAGCGGCGCTGGGGCAGTTGGGGGTAAAACGTATCCGCATACTGGAGAGCGCGGGCGGACGCCGTCCGGATTACAAGCTGGAGGACAAGCTGCTGCAGGGCGGGTGGGACGTCAATGCGCTCCGCAACGCGGCGGCCGGGGTGGAGTTCGAGGACACCAACGGGCTGGGGTTCGGCAAGCAATACTCCACGTTCCGGGTGAAGACGAAGCCCTACATTTTTCCGGCCTTCCAGTTGAACCACTCTTATGAAGATTGCGATTTCTTCGTGAGCCTGGGCAAGGCGAAAAATCACGAAGAGATGGGCGTGACAATGTCGATCAAGAACATGTTCGGGGTGACGCCGACGGCGCTATACGGCGGGCGCGAGCGCATTTTTCATTACGGACAGGTTCAGGCGCCCGCGGGCGCCACGGCGGAGCTGGACCCGCAATCCAACCGGTACGAGGGGTGGCGGCTGCCGCGCATCCTGGTGGACATTATCGGCGCGCGGCCCATCGACCTGGCGATCAACGATGCGATTGTTTCGACGTGCGGCGGCGAGGGGCCTTGGGTGCTGGGCGCGAAGCCGATTCATCCCGGGTTCCTGGTCGCCGGCCGCAACTGCGTAAATACGGACACGGTCACGATGGCGACCATGGGATACAATCCGCGCGCGGGGCGGCACGAAGCGCCGTACCGGCTTTACAAAGGTCCGGGCAATCATCCCAAGGAGCAACTGACACCGGCAGACGAGAGATTTCAGTATGCCGACAACATGATGCTGCTGGCGGAGGCGGTGGGGATCGGGTCGGCGGACCTGGGCAGGATCGATGTTCGCGGGGTGCCGATCGCCGAAGCCCTGTTCGACTTCGAAGCTTTCTGGAAGAACCAGATGCCGAAGGAGAAAGGGTGAGGGGACGTCCGAAACCGTCAACCAGATGACATTATCGTACTTCGCTGGGATAGCTGGCGGCTGACGGCTGAAAGCTGACGGCTTCTTATTCGGGGATTTCGAAGTCGACCAGCTCGCCGCGGAAGCCGCGGGTTTTCCAGGCACCGAAGGCGATGCCGGCGGCCATCCAGATGCTGCCGGCGATCTGGGCGGTGCGGCTGAGGTTCAGCCAGAGGAGCAGGCAGACGGCAAACCCCAGAACGGGAGGGAGCAGGTTGCGCATCTCTTTCTTGTTTTCGCGGATGTAGTAGCGCACGAGGGCGGCGGCGTTCACGCCCATGAAGGCGATCAGGGCGCCGAAGTTGAGCATCTGGGCACCGAGGTCGTAGTCGATGATGAAGGCTCCGATGAGGCTGACGACGCCCACGAAGACCACGTTGTTGCGGGGAACATGACGCTGGGGATCGATTGCGCCGAAGAATCCTCTGGGCAGGGCGTTGCTGCGTCCCATGCCGTAGAGGAGGCGTGCGGCGCCGAGCTGAGCGCCCATGCCGGAGCCGAAATTCGCGACGACGAGCGTCATGCCGACGATGGCGAACAAAGGCGCCCAGGTGCGGCCGGCGGCGTATACGAACGCGGTGGTCTCGTCGGGGAAGGGTTCGGAGGCGGGCCAGGCGAGCTGCGCGGCGTAGACTTCGAGTGCGGAGAGAATGCCGATTACCACGCAGGTAAGAACCGTCGCGAGCAGGATGTTGCGGCGCGGATTTTCGGCTTCTTCGGAGAGCGTGGAGATGCCGTCGAAGCCAATGTAGGTGAGGACGGCGATGGAAGTGCCGCCGAGGACTCCGCCGACGGAAAAGGTGGCGGGGTCGTAGAAGGGGCGGGTGAAGAAGCCGGCGCCATCGTGCGGATGGCCGAAGATGTAGCGGGCGGCGCAGACGAAGAAGATCGCGATTACAATGCCCATGCCTGCGGCGAGGCCGGCGTTCATGCGCGCGGAAGTGCGGATTCCCTGGATATTGAGGCCGGTGAAGAGGAGCGCGAAGAAGATGGCCCACGCCCAATACGGCACGGCGGGGGCGAAGACGTGCGCCTGCTGGCTTATCCAGACGATACAGATGAGGGGATTGAGCATGTAGTCCATGACCATGCTCCATCCGGTGATGTAACCGAGGGCGGGATTGATCTCCTGGCCGACGTAAGTGAATGCCGAGCCGGCGCTGGGATAGGCGCGCGCCATGCGGCCGTAACTGATGGCGGTGAACAGCATGGCGACCATGGCGATCAGGATGGTGGTGACGACGTGGCCGCGGCCGCGATTGCTGAGTACGCCGAAGACCGACATGGGGGCGGTGGGCTGAATCACGATTACGCCATAGAGGATGAGGTCCCACAGGCTGAGCGTGCGGCGCAGGCGGTTCGGCTGGACGGCCGAAGTGGACATAAGAACTCAATTGTGCCACAAGGCGGCGAGCTTTCGACCGCGCATTGGAGAGTTTGCGATACGATACACCGTGAGAACGGGAGCGGAGGTAAAGATTTGACCAGGACAAGCATTGCTCTGCTGGCGATTCTTTCGGGAGTGTTCCCATGCCTCGCCGCCGACGGGTCCAGAATCGACCTGGCGAAGGGGTGGTGGATTCAATCGTCCGCCAAGGCGGCAGAGAAAGGCGACGCGATCTCGGGTGGGAAGTATGCGCCGTCCGGATGGTATCCGGCGAGCGTACCGACGACGGTGGTGGCGGCGCTGGTTCAGAACAAGGTGTACCGAGATCCGTACTTCGGGATGAATCTGCGATCGATTCCGGGCACGACTTACGGCATCGGGACTAACTTCGCCAACCTGCCCATGCCGGCGGACAGCCCGTTCGCGGTTTCGTGGTGGTATCGCACAGCATTCCAGCTTCCGCCTTCGGTGAAGGGAAAGCGGCTGTGGCTGAACTTCGACGCGATCAATTACCGCGCCAATATCTGGCTGAACGGACGGCAGGTGGCAAAGTCGGACGAGGCGGTGGGCATGTACCGCATGTTCGAGTTCGACATCACGGATATCGCGCTGCCAGGAGCGACCAACACGCTGGCGGTGGAGGTGATTCCGCCGACGCAGACCGATCTGACGATTACGTACGTGGACTGGAATCCGATGCCGACGGATAAAAACATGGGGCTGGTGAGGGATGTGTACATCCGGGTGAGCGGGCCCGTGTCTGTGCGGAATACGCAGGCGGTGACGCGGCTGGAGAACCACGGCGATCTGGCTCACGTGACGCTGTATGCCGATCTGAAGAACACCGCTGCCAGCGCGATCGAAGGCACCCTCAAGGCGGCGTTCGACAACGTGGCGGTCTCAAAGAAGGTCCGGCTGGAGGCGAACCAGAGCACACGCATCGCGATGCCGGCGGAAGATGTCGCTCGTCCGAAGCTGTGGTGGCCGTACGGGCTGGGGGCGCAGGACCTGCATCACTTGCGGATGGAGTTCGAGACGGGCGGGGCGGTGTCGGACCGCGAGGAAGTGGATTTCGGAATGCGCGAGTTCGCGTCCGAGGTGGATGCGGAAGGACACCGGCTATTCACTTTGAACGGAAAGAAGATTCTGATCCGTGGAGGCGGGTGGTCGTCGGATATGATGCTGCGTTACGACGACGAGCGCGAGGATAACGAAATCCGCTACGCGAGGGATATGCATTTGAACACCATCCGGCTGGAAGGCAAGATGATGAACCAGCATTTTTTCGACACTACGGACCGATACGGGATGCTGGTGATGCCGGGATGGTGCTGCTGCTCGTATTGGGAGCGGTGGCGGAATTGGAAGCCGGACGACTATCGGATTGCGGGGGAATCGCTGCGGGACCAGATCCGGCGGCTGCGGAACCACGCGAGCGTGTTCGTGTTCCTCTACGGCAGCGATAATTCGCCCAATGCCGAGGCCGAGCAGGTCTATTTGAAGGTGCTGGAGGAGGAGCACTGGCCGAATCCTTATGTCTCTTCGGCGGCGAAGGCGACCACACCGGGCGCGGGACCGACCGGCGTGAAGATGACCGGGCCTTACGAGTACGTGGCACCGAATTACTGGCTGCTGGATCGCACGCGGGGCGGGGCGTTCGGATTCAATACCGAGACCAGCCCGGGTCCGGCGATTCCGGTGCTGGAAAGCCTGAAAGAGATGCTGCCCAAGGAACACCTGTGGCCGATCGACGAGTTCTGGAATTTTCACGCGGGCGGGGGCGGCTACCGCAACGTGAATGTGTTCACGGCGGCGCTGGCGGGGCGGTACGGAAAGGCGGCCGATCTGAACGACTATCTGCGCAAGAGCCAGGCGATGACTTACGAGGGCGAGCGGGCGATGTTCGAGGCGTTCGGCCGGAACAAGTACGCCGCGACCGGGGTGGTTCAGTGGATGTTGAACAACGCATGGCCGTCGATTATCTGGCACCTCTACGACTGGTATCTGCGGCCGGGCGGCGGATACTTCGGCACCAAGAAGGCGAACGAGCCGGTGCACGTGCAGTATTCGTACGACGACCGGTCGGTTGCGGTGGTGAACTCGTATTACCGGAGGTTTTCGGGTTACATGGTAGCGGCGAAGGTTTACAATCTCGATCTTACGGAGAAGTTCTCCAAGACGGCGACGGTGGATATCGGCGAGGACGGTGTCGTCCGGGTGTTCGAGTTTCCGGAGATTGAGGGACTTAGTACCACTTATTTTGTCCGGCTCACACTGCAGGATTCCGCGGGTAAGCCGGTCAGCTCGAATTTCTACTGGCTTTCGACGCAACCCGATGTTTCCGATTGGGCCGCCGGCAATGGGCGCTACACGCCGATTAAGACGTACGCCGACCTTACGGGCCTGGAGAAACTGGCTCCGGTTAAGGTGAAAGCCACGTCCCGGGCCGAACAGAAGGGTGGAGAAGAGGTGCAGCAGGTGACGGTGCAGAACACGGGCTCGGCGCTGGCGTTCATGGTGCACCTGACCGTTCACAAAGGACCGGACGGCGCCGATATCAATCCCGTGTACTGGGAGGACAATTACTTCGAGCTGATGCCTGGTGAGAAGCGCGAAGTTACGGCGACTTACCAGCACAAACTGTTGGGCGGCGCGAAGCCGCAGGTCAAAGTGGACGGGTGGAATGTCGAGTAGCGCGCTGATAGGGGTGGTGGACATCGGCGGCACGAAGATCGCGGTGGGAGCGATATCCGAAGAGGGCGTCGTGGTGGGCCGGTCGGAGTTCCCGACGATGCCGGCGGCCGGGTTTGCGGCGGCCATGCAGCGCACGGCCGAGATGCTGCGGCAGGCGAGCCGGCAGGCGGGCACGGCTTTTTGCGGCATCGGCGTGGCGTGTCCGGGCCCGCTGGATCCGCTGGCGGGCGTGGTGGGCGATGTCGGCACACTGCCGGGGTGGCGAGGCGGCAACATCACCGCCGCGCTGTCGGAAGAGTTTGGCGTGCCGGTCGCGGCGGAGAACGACGCGGACTCGGCGGCGCTGGCGGAGGCGGACTCGGGGGCTGGGAAGGGCAGCAGCCGCTTGATTTATGTGACCGTGAGCACGGGGATCGGGGCGGGAATCATCCTCTCAGGCGAGTTGTATCGCGGAGTGGAGGGCGCGCACCCGGAGATCGGGCATCACGTGCTGGACTGGTCGGGGCCGCGGTGTTACTGCCGTGCGCGCGGGTGTTGGGAGGGCTTGGCGAGCGGGCCGGCGATGACGGCGTGGGTTCGGGAGCAGAATCCGCAGGCCGAAGAATTGAGCGCTGCGCAAATCTGCGAACGGGCGCGAGCGGGCGACGACCTGGCGCGCCGCGCGGTGGCGCGCGAGGGCATGTATCTGGGGCTCGGACTGGCCAACCTGATCACCATGTTTACGCCGGATACGATCGTGCTCGGCGGGGGCGTGATGAAGAGCGCGGATCTGTTCATGGATCGCATCCACGAAGTGATTCGCGAGGTGTGCACGCAGGTGCCGGCGGAAAAGACCGCGATCCGGCTGGCCTCGCTGGGAGCGAACACCGGCCTCGCCGGAGCGGCGCGCGCGTGGATGCACCGGTACCGGAGATGAGGCGAATGCCATGGTGATCGAAGGCGGCTATTTTCGCGACATTCTGGCGCAGCCCGCGGCTCTGGAGGACACGCTTGCGGGGCTGGACCCGGCAGTGCTGTGCGACGTGGCGAAACTCTGGAGCGAAGGCCGCTTCGATCGCGCGGTGCTCACGGGGATGGGCGGATCGTATTGGGCGCTGTATCCGCTGCACCTCGCGCTGCTGAAGGAGCGCCGGAACGCGCTGCTGGCGGAGACCTCGGAGCTGATTTATTCGCTGACGGGACTGCTGAATTCGCGGACGCTGCTGATCGTGTGTTCGCAATCGGGACGGAGCGCGGAGACCGTGCGGCTGCTGGAAGGCAAGCCGGCGGATTGCTACACGCTGGCGGTCACCAACACGCCGGATTCGCCGCTGGCGGCGCGGGCGGATTGCGTGGTTCTGACCCGCGCGGGCGAAGAGTTCACGGTTTCTTCGAAGACGTATGTCACGGCGCTGATGGCGTTGAAGTGGGTGGGGGACGCGCTGGAGGGTATCGGCGAAGCTGAGTCGCGCGATGAGTTGGCGCAGGCGCCGCCGGCGGTGGCGGAATATCTGCGGGAGTGGCGGAGTCACGTAGCGCGGGCCGAAGCCGAATTGACCGGGGTGCGGGACGTGTTCGTGCTGGGGCGCGGGGCGTCGCTAGCGGCAGCCGGCACGGCGGGGCTAATCATCAAGGAATCGACGCACCGACACGGGGAAGGCATGAGCGCGGCGGCTTTCCGGCACGGGCCGTGGGAGATGATGCATCCGGGTCTGTTCGCGCTGGTGCTGGCCGGAGACGATCCGGGCCGGCTGGCGGAGAGGCTGGTGAGGGACATTATCGATGCGGGTGGGCGGGCGGCGCTGTTTCGCGGGGCGCGCGTGCCGGCTTCGGTGAGGCCGATTGTCGAGATTCTGCCGGTGGAGATGCTGACGCTGGCGCTGGCGTCGCTCGACGGGCGCGAGGCGGGGCGGTTCGTGCGGGCCACGAAGGTTACAACGACGGAGTGACTCCCGGGCTACCGGGCCGGTCCGAAGCGCTGCTGCAGCCAATCGGCGACGATTTCCAGAGCCTTGGGGGAGATGGTCTCCTCGATCTCGCTGTATTCGTCGGGGGCGCATTTCACGCAGGTCTGGAAGAGATGATTCAGTCCGGGCAGCTTGCGAACGGTGACATCGCGGTTGCCGGCTTTTTTGAGCGCCGCCTCCCAGGCGGGGAGGTTCTGATCCGCAATCACCTGCATGTCGCGATCTCCATTCAGGGCCAGCACCGGGCACTTTACCTTCTCGAGCGCGACCGCCGGATCGTAGGTGATGAAGAAGCGCATCCACGGGCCGAGCATGGCCTTGATCTGTGCCTGGGCGGCCGGGGAGTCGCCGAAGATGCCGCCCAAGGCTTTGGCGGCCTGGGCGCGGTCGCTGAGGTCCATGGCGGCCATGATGCGATTGTGCATGGCCCGGTCACCATCCAACTCCGCTTCGGAGGCGCCGGCGGCGCGCCGGATCGCCCTTCCTTGCGCGTACAGGACGTCTCCGCCCTTGACACCGTTTCCGGCCAGCGAGACGACGAATGCCACACTCGAATTTCGTGCCGCCACCATGGGGCCGATCACGCCGCCTTCGCTGTGGCCGATGAAGCCGATGCGCTTGGGATCGACGGCCGCGCGCGTCTGGAGATAGGCGAGCGCGGCCTCGGCGTCGGTGGAGAGGTCGGCGGTGGTGGCGGCATCGTAGTCGCCGCTGGAACCGCCTTCGCCCCGGTCGTCGTAGCGCAGGACGGCGATGCCGTTGCGGGTCAGGTAGTCGGCGATGACCAGGAACAGCTTGTGGCCGAAGATGGTGTCATCGCGGTCCTGGCGGCCGCTGCCATTGAGGAGCACGGCGGCGGGGAAGGGACCCTTGCCGGGCGGCAGGGTCAGGGTAGCGGCCAGGTGAATGGTTGCCGCCCGATTTTCGAAGACGACATCTTCGGATGAGTAAGGGTAAGGCGGACGCGGCTCCTGCCGGCGCTGCGCGAATCCGGCCGACGCCAGGATCGCACACAGCAAGACTCGAAACACTCTGCGATCAGGGTAACAGACGGCAGAGAACAGGGCAGGTCGGGAACCTGCCCCACGGTCAAAACTGCAGGCGTAGCGACATGGACATCTGGCGCGGGTTGGCGGCGGCGGTGTAGCGGCCGAGGTTGGCGTTGGTCTGCTGAAGGACGCCGGTCTGCCAGAGGGGCCAGTTGTACTGCGGGCTGGTGTTGGCCGCGGTGAATTGCGTGTGGTTGAAAATGTTGTACATTTCGGCGCGAAAGATAATCTGGCGCTTTTCGCTCTTGAGCGGAAAGGCCTTGCCGAAGGTCACGTCCCAGTTGAAGACCTGCGTGCCGGGGAGCGGGATGATGCTTCCGGCGCCGGCGTTTCCGAAGCACTCCATGGACTGACCTACGCCCTGCTGGGGCGTAGCCCCCGGAGTCCAACTGCAGGGGAAGGGAATCACGAAGGCGCTCATGTTGAGGATCTGGTTGCCGGGCGTGCCATTCGCGTTGGCGCCCGGGGCGGGCACCAGAGGTGTGTTACCGGCGAAGGACACCTGGCCTGAGGAAAGCTGCGGGTTTCCCACGATGAACATGCGCGCGCCTTCGTAGCCACCGGTCCAGTTCATCTGGGGGTTGGTGGATGTGGTTCCGCTGAAGGAGATACCGGGCGCCGCAATGCGGAGATTG
>DATJYW010000329.1:0-9369 GCA_035499435.1 Candidatus Acidiferrales bacterium
GATGAAATAGACGGTACCCAGCAGCAGGCATCCCGATCCGAGCGACTGTCCAATGGCGATCAACTGTTCATTGCGGCCCCGAACGGCGCTCGGCCGATACAGGTCGCAGTAATAAAAACACATTTGCAGCGTCACCACAAAGACCACGGCCTGCCAGACGAAGTCCGGGAACGCGATGTACGCCTCGAAACCCGAGGCGCTCCCCCAAAACCGGATCCTGACCGCGCACAAAAGTGCCAGCGTGATGAGAGCACCTTCCAGAAGCATCTGCACGATGCCCTTGGGAGACACGTATTGGCTGAATACCCGAATCATGCGTAGCTACCGAATTACCGGCGCCGGCGTCCAGCTCGCGGTCAGGCGGATACTTTGTGCCGAGAGGTTGGTTGCAGAACCCAGATATGTGCCTGAGTTGCTGGAATAGACGTATTGCAATGACACCTGGACATTGGAACTCAGCGCTTCGCCTATGCCGCCGGATGCGACCCATCCGGTAAGAGCTACGTATCCGGTATTACTGACTCGTTGCTGGTCGATATTCGCGAACACGCTCCATCGCGCGCCCGGCCGATGCCAGCTCCACCCTCCCATAATTGTGGAATTGGTTCCTATGGCGAACCCGAAAGGATCAGCCCCAGACCTTTCATAAGTGGCAACAAACGAGTGCTGATAGGTCCGGTATCCCAGTGAGCCGCCGAATGCCACCTGCTTCGTCTGGGGAGTGCCGTACAGTTGCAGCGTCATGTGAGTGATCGAGGCGCCTACGTGGCCGGTTACAAACCACCGCTGACTCATCTTGCGGCCGATGGAAACACTGGCGTTCGTAGTAAATGCGCCCTGATAGCGGTTCATCGTCCGGCTCTCTTCCAGATCCGCTCCCAGCTGCGTGCGGGGAGAGAACATATACGAAAAGCCCACGCCCGCGTTCAGACCGATGCTGTGCGGCATGGCATAGTTGTGTTCCGGTACCTGGTCATTGCCGCCGACCCGGTTCTGGCCGGCTCCCGTGACACCCGACACGTGGAAGTTCAGCCGCGAAGAATGCGCATATGTCAGCGATGCCTGGCCGGAATAGGTGAGAATCCGCGAACCCACCAGCAGGGTCCGCGCGGGAGAGTCCAGTACCGGCGCGCCGGTCAACATCGATGCGACTTGATTGCTGCTGAACTGGCCGAGGGAAAAGGCGGCGGCCAAATCGTCCATGGTGGCGGGGACCTGCGAAATCAAGGCCACGTTCGATGGCTGATAAAGGTATTGCAGGATCGTGCTGTAGTTCCCGTTGGCTGAGAGGGTCAGCGTCCACTTCGGAGTCAACACGTGGCTCATCGAAAAAGACAGGGAATGGTTGAATGCATTAGATTCCGAGTTCTGCACCAACCCGCCGAAGTTGAGAGAATAAGTAAGCCCGAGGTCGGTGTGCTGGCCATGATGCTGCCAGCCGGCACTCGTGCTGGCGCCATAATTGACATCCGGTCCCAAACCTGTGTATAGGGGCGCCGCCTGAGTATATGCGCCCGGATACGCTGAGGTTGCATATCCGGCGTACACCGAAACCCCGTACAGGCGGACTCCGCCAACCGACATGCTCCTGAAACTCGCCTGATCAAACAGGGACTGCCCGAGACCGGCCGGAATCATAATGCCCGCCGTGATCGCACATCTGAATATCCCGCGCATGCTACTCTCCGTTTCGCCTCATCCTTGCGCAACGCTGCGGCGCAATCCGTTCTCGCCGCGAATATTGCAGTTCTTCATCTTGTACATGAGCGAGCGGTAGCTGATGTTCAGCGCCTCCGCGGTCCGGCGGCGGTTCCAGCGATGCTGCTCGAGCACCTGTAGAATAATTTCCGTTTCTACCCGCTTTGACTCCTGTTTCACCCGCTCCTTCAAAGTTGTGAGGACCGGTTTCGCGGACGTCGCATGGCGGCGTTTTTCCATCTCCGCTTGCAGCACCGCCGAATCGGGCGCGAGCAGATATTGCCTGACCACATTCTGCAGTTCCCGCAGATTGCCCGGCCAGGAATAACTCATCAAGGCCTCCATGCTCCGTGAGGCGGGCATCGGCTCCGGCGCCCCATCACCGGCGATCTCAGCGTGCATCAACCGGAATAAAGCGGGAATATCCGCGCGCCGGTCCCTGAGAGGGGGCAGACTGATTCGGTAGACCGAGATGCGGTAGAGCAGCTCCGGTAAAAAACGGCCCTCCGCAGCCAGGTGCTCAAGGGAGCGCGAGGTCGTGGAAATCAGAAACGGATACCCGCCCCGGATTTCATCCAGTTGTGGAAGAATCTGTTCCTGTGCCGGCAGCCCCAGCCGGTCGACGCGTTTCAGCAATAACGTGTCTTCGGTTGCCGCGCGGATTGCATCGGCCGGTGAGGAATCGCATAAGATTCTTACCAATTGTCCGCCGGTTGGCCGGCGTTCATACAAATACCGGGCTAAACGCTCCTTCCCGGTGCCGGTCTCTCCTTCAATCAGGATCGGGACGTGGGATCGCGCGATGAGTTCCGCCCTGGATTCAACTTCCCTCATTCTTTCCGTGTCGCCGAAAAAATAGTCCATGGTCGCGAAATCACCCGTTTAACGCACTTTTGGTTCCACACTACACTCCCGGGAGCGCGCTCAAATTTCAGGCCGGATCGCTGCTTGTGACACAATCTTTTGCACAAAAGGTGAAGAATTGGCGTTGATGACGCTAGCGTCGCCGGACTAGCATACTTCCGCCCCTGAAACGGTCGAATCCCGCCTGACAGATACCGCGGACTGGAAGGAAAAATGCTATCTTTCCTGCTTGTCCATGGCTACTGGTTTTGCCACCAAGCTAGGGGAAGACTGCAAGTCGGCGCTCGCCCGGCCCTCCGCCTACCCGGTTTTGCTGAAGATTGCAGTTATCGCCGCCTTGATGTGGGTCTTGTTTGCGGCCGCCCTGATTGACATGGCCCACGATTGGTGGAACGAACCCGCGTTGTCCCAAGGTATGCTTCTTCCGCCCCTGGCGCTCTACATCGCCTGGCTGCATCGGCGCCAGACAGCCGGCTATCCGGCAATCCCGGATAACCACGGGCTCTTCCTGACCGCGTTCGCATGCCTGACCTTTCTTCTCGGCAAACTTGCATCGGAATTCTTCCTGATGCGTTTCTCTTTCGTAATCCTGTTGGCCGGTCTGATCTGGACGTTTTGGGGGCTCTCGCGGCTGCGCACGCTCACTTTCCCCATCCTGCTGCTTGCAACCATGGTCCCCCTGCCGGCCATGCTCTATAACTCTCTGGCCGCGCCGCTCCAGCTATTGGCTTCCGACCTCGCTACGCGCATTGCGCAAGCTTTGGGGGTCTCAGTATTTCGCGACGGCAATGTGATTCAATTGGCCGGAACTTCGCTGGGTGTAGCGGAAGCCTGCAGCGGCCTGAATTCCCTTTCCGCGCTCATCGTTGGCAGTGTCCTGCTCGGATTTCTGATGTGTACCCGGCCGCTGGTACGTTTGACCCTGTTTCTGCTGGCCATCCCTCTGGCCATCACCGTCAACATCCTGCGGGTTGCGGGAACCGCCATCATCGCCGACTACAACCAGGAATTCGCCGAGGGCTTCTACCACTCCTTTTCCGGCTGGCTGATCTTCGTCGCGGGTTTTGGAATGCTTTATCTTTTTGCGCGCATTCTGCACAGGCTTTTTGATCCTAAGGTGGCTACTGCATGAACCGGTCGATCCTGCCGTTCGCCGCAACCGTCGCGCTTCTGCTCGGCACGACTGTCCTCAGCAGCCTGGCGGCGCGCCGCATTCCAGAACCACTGGCAGTTTCCCTGGATCAGATTGCTCCCCAAATCGACGGATGGACGGCGGCCGCCGACCAGACTCTGCCCGCATATACACTGCACGCCCTCGCCCCATCGGCATACCTGGTCCGAACCTATAAGAAGCCCGATTCGCAACTGGAACTCTTCATCGCGTTTTACGCCCAACAGCGTGCCGGCGAAAGCATGCATTCTCCCAAGCACTGTCTGCCGGGCGCCGGCTGGGAGATCTGGGACCACGACTCCACGGCCATTCCCGTCCGTGGGCAACAGGTTCAGATCAACAAATACTCGATTGAAAACGCCGGCACGCGAATGCTCATGTTTTACTGGTATCAATCCAAAACCCGCATTATTGCCAGCGAGTATCTCGGCAAGGTCATGCTGGCCCGGGACACGATTCTTACCGGCCACACAGCCGGCTCCATCGTCCGTATCATGCTGCCCGATACGCCCGCGGCAAGTGCGGAGGGCGTGAGGTTCGTCGCACGCCTGATCCCCGAAGTGGAGCGCTGCTTTGGGTCTCAAGTCAATCCATAACAATCGCCGTCCGCTCACGCGTTTGGCTGGCTGCCTGTGGATTCTTTCGAGACTCGCCTGCCCGGCTGCCGCGGAAACATTGGATGCGAATCCCTCAAACTATCGAACCCTCCTCCGCAAGCTGAAACCAGGCGATACCCTACGCCTGGCCTCGGGAACCTACTCCCAGCTGCACGTTTTCCGACTGAACGGAACCCCGGACGCCTGGATTGCCATAACGGGGCCACCTTCTGGACCGCCTGCTATCATTGCCGGCGAACCCGGCTCCAATACCGTCGAGATCATCAACAGCAGTTATGTCGCGTTGGAGAATCTCCGCATCGACAGCCGCGGCATACCCAGCGCGTTTGGCATCAGCGCAGCCGGCCATGAAGAGAACCTTACCCATCACATCCGAATCGAAGGCAACACCCTGGTGGGCCAGAACAACGGCCAGCAGACCGACGGCATCTCCACCAAGACGCCCACTTGGGGCTGGATCATTCGCTATAACCGGATCATCGGCGCGGGCACCGGTCTCTACCTTGGAGAGTCGGATGGATCGCAGCCGTTCGTCGCCGGCCTCATCGAGCACAACCTGATTCAGGACACCATCGGCTACAACATGCAAATCAAGGATCTGGTTGATATTCCCGCAATCCCGGGTATGCCCACCGGGCCCACCACAACCATCATCCGCAATAACGTTTTCATCAAGAACGATCAACCCAGCATTTACGATCGCCCCAACCTCCTGGTCGGATCGTTTCCCACGGCCGGCGCAGGCTCGCTGAACATGTACGAGATCTACGGCAACTACTTCTTCCACAATCACCGCGAAGCGCTTTTTCAAGGCTCGGGCCGGATCTCGCTTCACGACAACGTATTTGTCGATGGACCTTATCAATATCCGGCCGTGGTCTTGCGCAAGCAGAATTATCCTCTGCAGATCGCCTACGTTTACAACAACACCGTCTACACCTCCGGGCGGGGCATCTATTTCGGTACGCGCGCAACAATCGACGATGCCGTGGTGGGCAACCTGGTCTTTGGACTGACGCCGATCTCCGGGATGATCATGCGACAGTTGAACAACGTGACCGATTCCCTGGAAAATGCCGCGAAATATGTGAATGCTCCATCCTTCAAGGTGGACGCCATGGATCTCCACCCGCTCCCCGGCAAATGCCAGGGTGTGCCCTTGGATTTGAGCCTGTTCCAGACAGATACCGACTATACTCTCGATTTCGGCGGAACCCCGAAAACCGGGGCAGCGGGTGCCGTGGTCTTCCGCGGCGCATATGCCGGCGGCGAAACCAATGACGAGTGGAAGCTGCAAGCCGGTATCAAGGCTCCACACCCGCCGGCGCCGAACGCCGCTCCAGTCGTCGTGTGGGTAAACCCGCCGGCTGGACAGAGGGGAGAGCGATTGCGGATTACCATCAATGGCGCCAACTTCAAGCCGGGAATCGCCGTCTCCATGGGCGGGTCCGGAATGCAACTCAATGCCCTCACCGTGGAGAGCACTACCCAGATCACCGCGACGCTCGTGATTGCCGCCAACGCCGAGCCGGGCTTTCGCAACCTGACAGTCGGCGAGAGTAATCCGGCAAAGTTTCGCGTGAAGTGACCTGCCTATAGCTGGGCCAGTGCCGCCCGTGCCAAAGAAGCCTCGGGAAAAACCGGGGTCCAGCCGGAGCGCCTTGCACAGAGCGACGCGTGCCTCCGGCAAGTTTCCCAGCTTCCATTCCGCCATTCCTAACTGAAAGTGGAACGTGGGGTTCCCATGGTCTTTATCTGCTTCACCCGCAATCCGGACATCGGATTGCATTGACAGGGGCACCATGCCGCAACCATCCCGGCGTCTGCAACTTGCCGGCGCTGCCCTCCTAGTCATTCTGGGGAGCGGCCTTCAGGCTCAGGACCCGCCTCCTGCTTCAACCGCCGCCGATTTCCTTTTTCAAACCGGGGCTTCCGCCCTCGCCGCGGGAAAATACCACGAAGCGGAAATCAACTTCCGCCGGCTCATCGAACTGGCGCCGGCGGATTCACGGGGAACTCTCGGCCTCGCCCAAGTCTACCTGGCACAGAAGAAGCCGGACGAAGCACTGCGCCTCCTGCAAGCGGCGTCGGAGAAAGCTCCCCGCAACGTGGAACTGCACTTCGCAATCGGAAACCTCGCTCTGCAATCCGCCAAGTACGATCTGGCTATTGCCGAAATCCACCACGTTCTGGACGCGTCCGACCGGAATTCGAGCACCGCGGCCCAGCTCTATTTCCTTCTCGGGGAAGCCCATCGCCGCAAGGGTGACATCGATGCTTCCGTTGCACTTTACCAGCAGGCTCAGAAGCTGCAACCCGGCAGCCTCCCAATCACGAATGCGTTGGCCTTCGTGCTGGACGCGACCGGACAGCGCCAGGGCGCGGAAGCGGAGTACCGGAAGATCGTCGAGGCAGATCCGAAAAATACCCTGGCGATGAACAATCTCGCCTTTTTACTCGCCGATGACGGCACGGATCTAGATCTGGCCTTGGCGTACGCACTCCGCGCCCGCCAGCTAGCCCCGAATGAGTACAAGATCGCCGACACTTTGGGTTGGGTCTATCTAAAACTGAAAAACACGGATGAGGCGATCGCCGTGTTCCGCGACGTCGTCGAAAAGGAACCCGCCAGCGCTGTTTACCGCTACCATCTCGCCCTGGCTCTCGGCCAGAAAGGCGCGCGCGCGGAAGCCGCAAAAGAACTCCAGACGGCGTTGAAGAACAACCCGTCAAAAGCCGAAGAGCAGATGATTCGAGAGTTGCTGCAACAAATCGGACAGTAACCGCCCTACTGAATCGTAAACGAAGCCGACCCCACCCGGTTGGTGAGCGTCACCGATGTCGGAATCACGGCATTGACATCGCCCTGTATGGTGAACGGCTGGGTGAACACAAACACCGACCCATACTGGCTGTTGTTCGGATCCTGGAACCAGTTGCCGAACAGCGTGGTCGTATCCACGGTGATCGACGACGCTGCCGCTTGCAGACTGGATCCCGAGGCGGCGTTGAATGCGAACACCGCCTGCGTGACCTCGCGTGCCGTCGAGTAGCCGGTCACCACCACGCTGATTGTACTCCCGCTGCGGTTCACCTGCACACCGCGAATCACTGGCGCCGCGCGCGCGATCACTGCCGAGATG
Organism: Candidatus Acidiferrales bacterium; assembly: GCA_035499435.1. GTDB lineage: Bacteria > Acidobacteriota > Terriglobia > Bryobacterales > Bryobacteraceae > Solibacter. Next base: position 7,494 of record DATJYW010000329.1, read on the forward strand.
GCAGGCGCCGGGCTCGGCGTAATATCGATACCGCCGGCCTGGAGCCGTAACGAAATGCTGATCGTGCCCGAAACCGTGCCGGTCTGTAGCGCCAGCGTGTTATCGGGTGTCGTGTTGCCGGTGGCAATCGTGAAATTCGCCGTGGTGCCGCCGGATGCGAACTGAATGGTGCGGTCGGCCGGCCCGGTATCCGGAGAGAACGTCAGAATCGCCTGGCCCGTTATCGGCGCGGGGTACGCCGCGCCGAGCGTGATTTGCAGTGTGTACTGTTGCGCCGGCAACGCCGTCGCCGGCAGACCGGAGAACGTGATGCCCGGCGCCGGTGGCAGATTGATGTTGAGCGTGAAGCGGTCCGAAAAGCTCGCCAGCGCACTGTCCGTCACCGTGATAGCGATACCGAACGTGCCCGCCGCGGTCGGCGTGCCTGAAATCTGCCCACTAGTCGAGTTGATGCTGAGCCCGGCGGGGAGACCGCTCGCGGACCAGCGATAGGGCGTCTGTCCGCCCGTCGCAGAAATCAACTGAAAATAGGCCTGGTTCAACATGCCGTCGGGCAACTGGCGGCTGGTCGTAATGGAAAGCGAAGCCGGATTCACGGTAAGCGGCACGGACCGCGTCGCCGTCACACCCGCTGAATCCGTCACCTGGATTGTGAAGTTGAACGATCCCGCCGTAGTGGGACTGCCGGAGATGGTCAAGCTATTCGAGTCGAAACTCAGCCCCGCCGGCAGGCTGGAGCCTGGCGCGATCGACCACGTATACGGCGGAATACCGCCATTGGCCGTGACTTGAAGCTTCTGCGAGTAGCTCACGCCGGCGGTAGCCGCGGGCAGCGCCGCACCCACCGTGATGGTCAGAACCGGCGCGTTCACCGTGAGCGAATAGGCCTGCGTAGCCGTCGCGCCCGATTTGTCCGCGACTTGAACCGTGAAGTTCAGCGTGCCCGCAGTCTGCGGAGTCCCCGAGAGATTACCCGAAGCCGGATCGAGCGTCAGATCGCCCGTGCTACCCGAAATAGTCGACCAGGTATACGGCGGCGTCCCTCCGCTCGCGTGGAAGGTCTGCACGTAAGCCACTCCCACCGTGCCGGTGAACAGCGGCGCCTGGGTCGTGATCACCAGCGGCGTGGGATTGATGGTCATTGTCACGGTGCCGCTGGCTGTGGCTCCGCTCGCGTCCGTCACCTGAACCGAAATGCTCGACGTCCCTGCCGTGGTGGGAGTGCCGAATATGGTTCCGTTACTGGACAGCGACAGACCGGCAGGGATCTGGCCGCTGGCCGCCGACCACTGATAGGGCGGGGTCCCGCCCGTGGCGGAGAGGCTTTGGATGTAACCCTGGCCCACAGTGGCGCTCGGCAGGCTGGTGGTGGTGACCGTCAGCTTGGAGGAGGTGCCGCCACTGACCACAATGGTGAAGATCTTCGAATTGGTGGCCTGCCGGGCATCGGTGACCGTGAGAGTGAAATTGAAGTTGCCGCCGCTGGTCGGGGTTCCGCTGATCACGCCTAACGGAGCCACGCTCAAACCCGGCGGAAGCTGTCCGCTGGCCGACCAGGTATAGGGCGTAGTCCCGCCCGTGGCACTCAACGCCTGGTTATATGCCTGGCCGACGGTCGCCGGGGGAAACGAAGTGTTGGTGATGATCGGGGCGGTCTGCGCTGCAATCATGGCGGCGAAGACCGCCGGCAATGCGCAGCACTTCCAGAAACGGTGGGATCTCATTGCCCGCTCCTTTGCGCGTCGGCGGGAGGAGCATCGGCGGGCACGAACCAGGTTCGGATATCGGAGTTGGATGCGTCAAATAGCATGAGTGGACGATTCGAAACTTCGGTCAGACGAAAAACCGCGTTGGATCTCAAAGGCTCCAGCGCCGA
>DATJYW010000330.1:0-11807 GCA_035499435.1 Candidatus Acidiferrales bacterium
ACCTGCTTGGGCGCGCTGGCTTCGCCGCCGACGAACTGGAGCGCCTCCATCTCGCGCTCCTTCTTGCGCTGGATGTTGCGGGTAAAGTCCTCGACGGTGCTCTTGGCGGACACGCGCTGCTGCTCGGTCGGATCGGGACGCTGCGGCTCGCTGCCGTTCTCTTCGCCATCGTCTTCGTCTTCTTCGGTGGGGAAGGGCATCACCGGGGCGCCGGTGCTCACCTGAAGAAAGTATAGGTAGCGCACCGATTCGTCTTCGATGCGGTCCATCATGGCGGTGAAGAGCGCGTAGGATTCCTTTTTGTACTCGACCAACGGGTCTTTCTGCCCGTAGGCACGGTTGCCGATGCCCTGCTTCAACTCGTCCATCGACAGCAGGTGGTCCTTCCACTGGTTGTCGATGACCTGCAGCATGATGATGCGCTCGGTCTGCCGCATTACGTCGGCGCCGATCAGGTCTTCCTTCTCCTGATACTTCTGCACCAGGCGGTCGTATATGTGATCCGACATCTCCTGGCGGCTCATGCTGCTGATCTCCGCCAGATCGATGCGCGCGCCGAATTGGGTGAGAACGTCATTGCGCAGAGTGGCAAGATCCCACGTGTCGGGGTGCTTGTCGTCGGGGCAGCGCATGTCTACATACTGGTCGACGATGCCCTGCACCATCTCCATCACGCGCTGCTTTTGATCGGCGCCTTCGAGCAACTGGCGGCGCATGCCGTAGACGGTCTGGCGCTGCTTGTTGTTGACGTCGTCGTATTCGAGCAGGTGTTTGCGGGCTTCGAAGTTCTGCGCTTCGACGGCTTCCTGCGCCCTGCGAATGCGCTTGGTGATGAGCTTGCTCTCGATCGGCACGTCTTCTTCCATGCCCAGCTTGAGCATGAGGTTCTGCATGCGCTCGCCGCCGAAGATGCGCAGCAGGTCGTCCTGCAGGGAGAGGAAGAAACGCGAACTGCCGGGGTCGCCCTGGCGGCCGGCGCGGCCGCGCAGCTGGTTGTCGATACGGCGGGATTCGTGCCGCTCGGTGGCCACGATGTGCAGGCCGCCGAGGCCGACGACTTCGTCGTGCTCCTTGTCGGTCTCGTCTTTGAAGCCGGCGTAGATCTCGTCCCATTTATCGCGGCGCGCGCGATAGAACTGCTCGTTGTGGGTGAAGTAGTAGAAATGCTCGTCGGCTACGAACTGCGCCTCTTCCTCGGATAGCCGCTCGGCGACTTTCCGTTTGAGGCACTCGTCCTTGGTCATGAACTCGGGGTTGCCGCCGAGCAGGATGTCGGTGCCGCGGCCGGCCATGTTGGTGGAGACCGTGACCGCGCCTTTGCGGCCGGCCTGAGCCACGATGCCGGCTTCGCGTTCGTGATTCTTGGCGTTCAGCACCTCGTGCCTGACGCCCATCTTTTTCAGGATACCGGAGAGATGCTCGGACTTTTCCACCGAGATGGTACCCACCAGGACCGGCTGCCCTTTGCCGTAATACTCCTTGATCTCTTTGGCCGCGTTGCGGAACTTCTCGATTTCCGTGCGGTAGACCACGTCCGTGTGTTCCTTGCGGATCAGTGGACGATTGGTCGGGATCACGACCACTTCCAGCTTGTAGATCTTCTCGAATTCCGCGGCTTCGGTTTCGGCCGTACCCGTCATGCCGGCCAGCTTTTTGTACATGCGGAAGTAGTTCTGGAAGGTGATAGTGGCCAGCGTCTGGTTCTCGCGCTGGATCTTCACGCCTTCCTTGGCCTCGACCGCCTGGTGCAGGCCGTCGCTCCAGCGGCGTCCGGGCATGAGGCGCCCGGTGAACTCGTCGACGATGACGACCTCGGGGCCTTCTTCGCCGTCGCGGACCACGTACTCGGTATCGCGGCGGTAGAGCACGTGCGCCCGCAACGCCTGCTGCACATGGTGGTTCCACTCGATATTCTGCGGGTCGTAGAGGTTGCCCACGTTCAGCAGCTTTTCGAGCTTGAGCACGCCCTCTTCGGTGAGGCCCGCGGTCTTGTGCTTTTCGTCGATGGTGTAGTCGCCCGTGGTGTATTTCTCGCCGGGTTCGCGGCCCTCGATCACCTCGCCGCGCACCAGTTTGGGGATGATGCGGTTGATCTTGTAATACTTGTCGGTGGACTCCTCGCTCGGGCCGGAGATGATCAGCGGGGTGCGGGCTTCGTCGATGAGGATCGAGTCCACTTCGTCTACGATGGCGAAGTGGTGGCCGCGCTGCACGCAGTCCTCGATGCGGAACTTCATGTTGTCGCGCAGGTAGTCGAAGCCGAACTCGTTGTTGGTGCCGTAGGTGATGTCGGAGTTGTAGGCTTCCTGGCGCTCCTCATCGTCGAGGTCGTGGACAATCACGCCCACGCGCAGGCCGAGAAACTTGTAGAGGCGGCCCATCCATTCGGAGTCGCGGCGGGCCAGGTAGTCGTTGACGGTGATGACATGCACACCCTTGCCTTCGAGCGCATTGAGGTAGCAGGGCAGGGTGGCGACCAGCGTTTTTCCTTCGCCGGTCTTCATTTCCGAGATCTTGCCTTTGTGCAGAACCATACCGCCGATCAACTGCACGTCAAAATGGCGCATGTTGAGCACGCGGCGTCCGGCTTCGCGAACGACGGCGAAGGCTTCGACCAGGAGGTCGTCGAGGGTCGCACCCTGGGCGAGGCGTTCTTTGAACTCGATGGTCTTGGCGGCCAGATCGATATCGGAGAGGTCGCGGAGCCCGGGTTCGAGATCGCTGATGGCCGCGACCACGGGCAGCATGGCCTTGACCTCGCGCTCGTTCCTGGTTCCGAAGACTTTGGCCAGAATGGCATCAATCATGAAAAAGTCTCATTACGGGGGGACATTCGCAACTACCATTTTACTCTGACAGGAGAGACGGGCGCGCGGAGAAGGGATTAGCGTGGACCGAGACCAAAGCAGTCGGCACCCGCTCCAAGTACAATGGATTTCACGCCATGGCACTCCAGAACCCAGGTCCAGCGACGCCCTCCCCGGCACCCGACGACCGGCTACCGGGTCCGGGCTACGCGCTCGACTACATTCAGGATGCAGTCACCACCTATGATCGCGAATGGCGCCATACCTACCTCAACCGCGCCGCCATGGAGCTTGCGGGAAGGCCCGCGCGGGAATTGATCGGATTATCAGTCTGGGATGTTTTCCCGCAAATGGTCGGGACCAGATTCTACCAGGAGGTCCACCGGGCCGCGGGCGAACGCGCGCACCGGCACTTCGAGGAGCACTATGCGCAGGTCGACCGGTGGCTGGAATTCGACGCGTACCCGACCGGCGAGGGCCTGGTGGTGGTCGCCCGCGAGATCACCGAAGCCAAAAGGCGGGCGATCGAGAACCGGAATCGCGACGAACGGCTGGGCCTGGCACTCTCTTTCGGCAAGATGGGAGTGTGGGAGTACGACCTGAGACAGGACGTCGTGCGCTGGTCGCCGGAACTCGAGGCGATTCACGGCCTCGCGCCCGGCACGTTCGATGGCAGACATCAGAGTGTCGAAAGACTGGTCCACCGGGACGATTTCGAGGATCTCCGCGAGGCGTACCGGAGCGCAATCGGGCAGTGCGGCGTGCTGGCGCACGAGTTTCGGGCGGTCTGGCCCGATGGCTCGATCCACTACCTGTACTCGCGCGGCAAGGCAGTGGGCGACGACCGTGGGCGGGCCGAGCTGCTGCTCGGCGTCACGGTCGAGATCACCGACCAGAAGCTGGCCGAGCGGGAGCTGCACACCAGGTTGCGGCAGCTCGAGCTGTTGAGCGAACTGGCGGGAGCAGTCAGCCGCGCTCAAGACTCCGGCGAGATCTACCAGGCCGCGGTGGAAGGCCTGGTACGGGCCGTGGCGGCAGATCGGGCCGGTGTCCTGATTTTCGATCCCGACGGCGTGATGCGGTTCAAGGCCAGTGTCGGACTCTCCGCGGAGTACCGTGCCGCTGTAGACGGGCACGCCCCCTGGCGCCGCGGAACTCGGGATGCACAGGCGATTGCGGTGCGGGACGTGCGCGGCGAACCGATGCTCGCACCCCATGCGGAGGCGCTCGCCAGGGAAGGCATCCAGGCGCTGGCGTTCATTCCGTTGATGGGCAAGGATGGCCTGATCGGGAAATTCATGATCTACCATGACGTGCCGCATGAATTTCAGGCCGATGAAATTCGGGTGGCGCAGACCATCGCCAGCCACGTGACATTCGCGGCGGAACGCCAGGTTGCGGCGTCGGCGCTGCGCGAGAGCGAAGAACGCTTCCGCGCGATTGTCGAACAGAAGGCGATCGGGATCACCGTGAACGGGTTGGGTGGAGAATGGCTCAGCCTGAACGATGGAGCTTGCGAGATCCTCGGCTATTCCGAGTCTGAATTGCGCGGAAGAACCTTCCTGGAGGTCACGCATCCCGACGACCGAAGCTCCTGTATCGAGGCGGTCCGGAAGCTTCAATCCGGCCAGGTCTCGACTTACCAGGCGGAGAAGCGATACGTCCGGAAAGACGGCCGCGTCATCTGGGTCCGCGTGTTTGGCGCCCCGGTCCGCGATCGTGAGGGCAACCTGCTCTACTTCGTCGCGGTGATGGAGGATGTTACTGCCAGAATACAGGCGCAGAGCGCTCTACGGGAGAGTGAGGAGCGATTCCGGTACTTGGCCAACACCGCGCCGGTCATGATCTGGATGACCGGGTCCAGCCGGCTCTGCACCTTTTTCAGCAAGCGGTGGCTGGAATTTACGGGACGAACGCTGGAGCAGGAACTGGGCAGCGGTTGGCTCGAGGGCGTGCATCCCCGGGACCTGAAGGCTTGCGTTGCAGAGTTCTCCTCAGCCTTTGACACGCAACGGCCTTTTCAGATCGAGCATCGGATGCGGCGCGCCGATGGGGAATACCGGTGGCTGCTTTGCACCGGATCGCCCCGGTTCACCCAGAACAACGTGTTCGAAGGGTATGTAGGCTGCAGCCTGGACATCACGGACCTCAAGCGGACCCAGGAGCAGGTGCTGGCAACTCAAAAACTGGAGAGCCTGGGGGTGTTGGCCGGGGGCGTCGCCCACGACTTCAACAATCTGCTCGGCAGCATTCTTGCCGATGCAGAGGTTCTGCTGGACGAACTTCCCGCGGATGAGCGCACCCGCGGCGGTATCGAGCAGATCAAGACGGTGGCCATCCGCGCGGCCGAGATTGTGCGGGAGCTGATGGTGTACGCGGGCCAGGAAAACCCTGCCTTCGAGGCAGTGGACCTGTCGGAGTTGGTGTCCGAGATGCTTCAGCTTTTGAAGGTTTCCATATCGAAGCGGGCCACCCTGGCTGTCGATCTTCCCCCGCGGCTTCCCCTTGTTCCAGGCAGCGCGCCCCAGCTCCGCCAGGTTGTGTTGAATCTGATTACCAATGCGTCGGAGGCGGTCGGAGAAAACGGAGGGGCCATCTCCGTCACAGTCGACTGCGTACGGGCACCGGACGACTCCGGCACGGATTCCGTGCGGCTGGTTGTGAGCGATACCGGGCTTGGCATGACGCCGGAGGTCCAGGCCAGGATCTTCGATCCGTTCTACTCGACGAAATTCGCGGGGCGAGGCCTTGGACTGGCTGCGGTGCAGGGCATCATCAGAGGCCATGGCGGCAGCATTCAAGTCGCCAGCGCACCCGGGCAGGGTTCGCGCTTCGAGATTTTGCTGCCGTGTACCAGCCGGCCTGAGCCCAAAGACAGCCCCATCATGCCGGTGGGCGTCACGCGGGCCGCTGTGGGCGATAGCGTCCTGCTGGTGGAGGACGAAGATTCGCTTCGAGTAGCCGTTGCCAGAATGCTGGAGAGAAACGGGTATTTGGTGATCGAGGCTGCCGACGGCCGCCTTGCTACGGATCTATACCGAGCCAGACACTCCGAGATCGACCTGGTGCTGCTTGACATGACCTTGCCCAGGATGGCCGGAAACGAAGTTCTGGCGGAACTGAGACGGATCAACCCCAACGTGGCTGTGGTCCTGACCAGTGCCTATGGCCAGGAGACCGTTGCGCGCGCTCTTGCGGACCAGGCACCCTGTCCTTACATCCGCAAGCCGTATCCTATGAACGAGCTGATGGGCCTGTTGCGGGACGTGCTGCGAACACGATTGAAATCGCGGGCCGCCAGCCGGCAGTGATTTTGGAGGTTCTGCCCGATGCCCACATCGCGGCGCGCATTTTTGACGAATCTCACAGCGGGCGCGGCAATTGCCAACCAGGCGCCGGCAATTGCCGGTCCGCCGCTGAATATTCTCTATCTGCACTCTCATGATTCGGGGCGTTACCTCTCGCCATACGGCTATCCGGCGCCGACGCCGAACCTGCGCAAGCTGGCGGCGGAGGGGATAGTCTTCCGGCGGGCTTTCAGCGCTGCGCCGACCTGCTCGCCGAGCCGGGCGGCCCTGCTCACCGGACAGTGCCCGCACCGCAATGGAATGCTCGGGCTGGCGCATCGCGGGTTCTCGATGACGGACTACCGACGCCACATTTTGTATACGCTTCGCGGGGCCGGCTACCAATCGGTGCTGGCGGGATTGCAGCATATCGCCGACCGGCCGGACCGCATCGGCTTCGATGAAGTGATGAAGCCGCGCAGCACGCGCGCGGCCGACGTCGCGCCGCAGGCAGTTGCGTTTCTCGAGCGGCGGCCGAAGCAGCCTTTCTTTCTGGACGTCGGCTTTTTCGAAACCCACCGCGAGTATCCGGCTCCCACCGCCGAGGACGATGCGCGCTACATCCAGCCGCCGGTGCCGATTCCGGACACGGCGGCAACGCGCGGCGACATGGCTGGGTTCCACGCCAGTGCGCGCAATCTCGATCGCGGAGTGGGGCAGGTGTTGGAAGCGCTGGAGCGTAACGGGATGGCCGCCAACACGCTGGTGATCAGCACGACTGACCATGGCCTCGCGTTTCCGCGTATGAAGTGCAACCTCACGGATTTCGGCTTCGGCGTCTCGCTCATTCTCCGCGGACCGGACGTGTTTCGCGGCGGCAAGGCGTGCGACGCGATGGTGTCGCATCTCGACGTCTTTCCAACGGTGTGCGGCTGGCTTGGCATCCGGCCGCCGGACTGGCTGGAGGGCCGCTCGCTCCTGCCGGTGCTGCGCGGGCAGCGGGCCGAGATCAACGACGAGGTCTTCGCCGAAGTAAACTACCATGCCTCGTATGAGCCGCAGCGCGCCGTCCGCACCCAACGCTACAAGTACATCCGCCGTTTCGGCGGCCGGAGCGCGCCGGTGCTTCCGAACTGCGACGATTCGCCCAGCAAGAAGCTCTGGTTGGAGAGTGGATGGCGCGGGCGGGACGTGCCCGAAGAGGCGCTTTATGATTTGATCTTCGACCCCGGTGAGCAGTGCAACCTGGTGCCGGACCCCGCGTCGCAACGTGCCCTGGAGGAAATGCGCGGGCGGCTGGTTGCCTGGATGCGCCGCACCGATGACCCGCTGCTGCGCGGTCCCGTGGCCGCTCCGCCGGGCGCCAAGGTCAACCCGGCGGACGGCACTTCGCCCCAGGAGCCTGTCGTGGACGCCTCGCCGGTGCGCAATTAGTTAACTCCAGACTCCACCCCATTCCTTTCGCGCCCCCGGATTTGATAGAATGCGAAGAAATAGCGAAAGCGTGGCGGAGATTTTATTGTCCTGGAGTTTTTGTGCAGCACTCAAAACATGCCCCGCCGATCTTGTTGTTGGCCGCGTCCCTGTTCGGACTCGCGGCCTGCAAACAGCAGCAGGCCAAACCGGCCGCCATGGGCATGCCGGTGGTACCCGTATCGGCGGCCAGGGCCAGCCAGGAATCCGTGCCCACGGAACTACGGGTAGTCGGGACCGTCGAGGCGTCGGCCATCGTACAGGTGAAATCGCAGATCGCGGGGGAGTTGCTACGCGTCGGTTTCATCGAGGGCCAGAACGTAGCTAAGGACCAGGTCCTGTTCGAGGTCGATCCGCGGCCGTACGAAGAAGCGTTGCGGCAGGCGGATGCCAATGTGACGCGCGACCGCGCCCAGATCGGCCAGATGGAGGCCACGCTGGCGCGCGATGCCGCGCAGGCGAAGTTCAACGCCACCGACGCGGCGCGATATTCGGAGCTGCTGAAGGCCGGTGTGGTGTCGAAGTCGCAGACCGACCAGGCGATCACGTCCGCGGATGTGGCGCGCGAATCCGCGAGAGCGACGCAAGCGGCTCTCGACAGCGCGAAGGCCGCGCTGGAGAGCGACGTGGCGGCAGTCGGGGCCGCGAAGCTCAATCTGAGCTACTGCCAGATCCGCTCGCCGCTGGCCGGCCGCACCGGGAATCTTCTGGTACATCCGGGCAACCTGGTCAAGGCCAACGACGTGCCGTTGGTGGTGATCCACCGGGTATCGCCGATCTTCGTCAACTTCAACGTGCCGGAGCAGCATTTGGCCGCCGTCCGGCGGTTGAGCGCCAGTCGCAAGCTGGCAGTGCGCGCCTTCAGCCAGGACTCGCCGGACCTCGCTGCTTCCGGTGCGCTGTCGGTGATCGACAACGCCGTCGATACCGCCACCGGCACCATTCATCTGAAGGCCACGTTCGAAAACGGCGACGGGCTGTTGTGGCCGGGGCAGTTCGTCACGGCGGTGCTCACCCTGGACACCATCGAAGGTGCAACGCTGGTGCCGGCCGAAGCGGTGCAGGCGGGGCAGCAGGGGCAGTACGTCTATGTGATCAAGCCGGACAACACGGTGGAATCGCGTGTGGTGAAGGTGGGCCGTGCGTTCGGCAAGAAGGTGGTCATCGAAAAGGGTGTCGCGCCCGGCGAGAACGTAGTGACGGACGGCCATCTGCGCCTGTTTCCGGGGGCACAGGTCCAACTGGTGGATTCGACCAAGGCTGAAGCGGGGAAGTCATGAACTTCTCCACCATCTTCGTCAAGCGCCCGGTGATGACCGCGCTGGTCAGCTTTGCGATTCTCCTTTTCGGCACCATTGCGTTCCGCGCGCTGCCCGTGGCGGCGCTGCCGAGTGTGGACTACCCGACCATCCAGGTGAGCGCGGCGCTGCCCGGCGCGAGTCCGGAGACCATGGCATCCACGGTGGCCACCCCGCTGGAGCGCGAATTCTCCACTATCGCCGGCGTGACCTCGATGAACTCGACCAATACGCTGGGCGCCAGCAGCATCACGGTGCAGTTCGCGCTCGACCGCAAGATCGATGCCGCCGCGCAGGACATCCAGGCGGCGATCTCGCGCGCCGGCGGCCGCCTGCCGACCAGCATGCCGCGGCCCCCGTCGTATCAGAAGGTCAATCCGGCCGAGCAGCCCGTGTTCTACCTGGCACTGGGCTCGACCACGCTGCCGATGTACACCGTGAACGAGTATGCCGACACGCTGCTCGCGCAGCGCCTCTCGATGATCAGCGGCGTTTCGCGGGTGATGGTGTACGGCGCGCAGAAGTACGCCGTGCGCGTCCAGGTAGACCCGGACAAGCTGGCGGCGCGGGGCATCGGCATCGACGAGGTGCAGCGCGCGGTGGCGGCTAGTAACACGAATCTGCCGACCGGCCGCCTGGATGGCGACAAGCAGGCGTTCACCATCGAGAGCAGCGGGTCGCTGCCCAACGCCTCCGCCTATCGGCCGATTATCGTGGCTTGGAAGAACGGCACGCCGGTGCGCCTGGAAGAGCTGGGCAACGTGATCGACAATGTGGACAACGACAAGATCGCAGCCTGGTACGACAACCAGCGCAGTGTGATTCTGGCGATCCAGCGGCAGCCCGGCACCAACACAGTGGAGGTGGTGGACAACGTCAAGGCCGTGCTCGACCAATTGCGCAAGGAGATCCCGCCCTCGGTGAAGCTGAGCGTCGCGTTCGACGCGTCGCAGTCGATCCGCAATTCGATCCGCGACGTCGAGTTCACCCTGATGTTGACCATCTGCATCGTGGTGCTGGTCATCTTCCTCTTCCTCCGCAATCTGTCGGCAACGCTGATCCCGGGGTGCGCGGTGCCGTTCTCGATTGTGGGCACATTCGCCGTGATGTACCTGCTAGGGTACAGCCTGAATAACCTGTCCCTGATGGCGTTGACGCTGAGCGTCGGCTTCGTCGTGGACGATGCCATCGTCATGCTGGAGAACATCGTCCGCCACATGGAGATGGGGGAATCGCGCCTGTACGCGGCGGTGAACGCGGCCCGAGAAATCGGCTTCACGATTCTCTCGATGACCTTCTCCCTGGTCGCGGTGTTCATCCCGGTGCTGTTCATGAGCGGCATCGTGGGGCGCCTGCTGCACGAGTTCTCGGTGACGATCGTGGTGGCGATCCTGATTTCGGGATTCGTCTCGCTGACGCTGACCCCGATGCTGGGCAGCCGGTACCTGAAACACGATCACGGAGCGAGGCACGGCATCCTGTACCGCACGCTGGAGGGCGCATTCAACCTGATGCTGCGCTGGTATGAGAGCTCGCTTCGGCTGGCTCTGCGCCTGCGTCTGGCGACGCTGGCGGTCGCGGTGCTGATGCTGGTGGGCACGTTCTACCTCTTCTTCACCATGCCCACCGGGTTCATCCCCAGCCAGGACAGCGGATTCATGTTCGCGGCCGCGCTGGCGCCGCAGGACGCCTCCTTCGACTGGATGGCCTCGCATTCCGTGGCGGCGGGCCGGATTCTGACCGCGCACCCGGAGATCGCGCACGTCGGCGTGTTTGTCATCGGCGGCAACAACGCCTTCATGTTCGCCAACATGAAGCCGCGCGAAGAGCGCAAGTTCTCGGTCGACCAGATCATCGAACAACTGCGCCCGCAGGTGTTTTCACGCATTCCGAGCTTGCTGGTGTTCATGCAGAATCCGCCGCCGATCACGGTCAGCGGCCAGAACTCGCAGAGCGCCTACCAGCTCACGCTGCAGAGCGCGAGCCTCGGCGATATCTACGATTGGGCGCCGAAACTGACCGCGCGCATGCGGCAGATTCCGGGGATGGTGGATGTCAACAACGACATGCAGATCTCCAGCCCGCAGGTGATGCTGGAGATCGACCGCGACCGCGCGGTTTCGCTGGGCGTCACGCCGCAGGCGGTACAGGACGCCCTGTTCAGCGCCTACAGCGCGCGCGAAGTCAGCGTGATCTACGCGCCCGCCAACCAGTATTCGGTGATCCTGGAAGTGCTCAAGGAGTACCAGCGCACGCCGGAGGCACTGAGCAAGCTGTATCTGCGGTCGGGGAACGGATCGTTGATCCCACTGGAGTCCGTGGTGCGCACGAAGCGCCAGACCGGCCCGCTGTCCATCAACCACTTCGGCCAGCTTCCCGCGGTCACCATTTCATTCAATCTGAGGCCCGGGTTCTCGCTCGGCCAGGCGGCCACGGCGGTGGACGACACGGTCCACGATCTGCGCATGCCGGCCAGCATCTCCACCAATTTCCAGGGCACGGTGAAGGAGTTCCAAAGCTCGTTCCAGAATCTCTCGATCCTTTTGATTGTGGCCATCCTGGTGATCTACATCGTGCTCGGGATTCTGTACGAGAGCTTCATCCACCCGATCACGATTCTTTCGGGCCTGCCCTCGGCGGTGTTCGGCGCGCTGGCCACGCTCAAGCTGTTCCACAGGGAGCTCGATCTGTACGCATTCGTCGGCATCATCATGCTTTTCGGCGTGGTGAAGAAAAACGCGATCATGATGATCGACTTCGCCGTGGATGCGCAGCGCGGCGGCGCGAGCGCGTACGATTCAATCTGGCGCGGGTGCCTGCTGCGCTTCCGCCCGATCATGATGACGACCGTCGCGGCGCTGTTCGGAACGCTGCCCATCGCGCTCGGCTACGGCGAGGGCGCGGACGCGCGGCAGCCGCTGGGCCTGGCGGTGGTGGGCGGG
>DATJYW010000331.1:0-8743 GCA_035499435.1 Candidatus Acidiferrales bacterium
CGAGGTCGTGGCCGGAGATGGCGCGGTGGTCGATCATTACAAGGTGCAGCAGGAATCGCTCGCGGCCTTCCACATTGCTACCATGCACGCCACGCTGGGCCGCAGCGCAAACTTCTCCACGCACTCGATTTCGCTGGGCGCCGCGCTGGCCCGCCACGATTCCAACGCCACGCTCTCCGAAGGGACCGAGGCCACCCTGAACGGGCTGTACATCGTGAACGGCACACAGCACGTGGACAATCACACTGCCATCGACCATGCCAAGCCGCACGCCACCAGCCACGAGCTTTACAAGGGCATCCTCGACGGCAGCGCCCACGCGGTATTCAACGGAAAGATCATCGTCCGCAAGGACGCGCAGAAGACCGACTCGAAGCAGACCAACAAAAATCTGGTTCTCTCCGACGAAGCCGTGATCGATACCAAGCCCGAGCTGCAGATCTTGGCCGACGACGTGCGCTGCACCCACGGCGCGACTATCGGCCAGCTCGATGCGGAGATGATGTTCTACCTGCGTTCGCGCGGTATCGGCGCGAATGAAGCGCGCAGCCTGCTGATCTACGCCTTCGCGCAGGATATTGTCGACCGCATCAAAGTTCGCGGTTTGAGGGATTCTCTGGAAAAAACCCTCTTTGAGAAATTCCATGCCCACTAGCTCTGCAGACCTCCGTGCCTCCGCGCCTCCGCGTCCAGGGGAAGCCCGCTTCGACGTGGACGCAATCCGGGAAGACTTTCCGGTGCTCAAGCAGACCGTCCACGGAAAGCCCCTGGTGTACCTGGATTCCGCTGCCACCGCGCAGAAGCCCTCGGTGGTGGTGGATGCCATCCGCCGCTTCCACGAAGTCGATTGCGCCAATATCCACCGCGGGGTCCACGAGCTCAGCCAGCGCTCAACCGCGGCTTACGAAGAAACGCGCGTCAAGGTCCGCAACTTCCTCCACGCCAAAAAGAACGAAGAGCTGATCTTCGTGCGCGGCACCACAGAAGGCATCAATCTTGTCTCCAGTTCCTGGGGACGCAAGTTCGTCAAGGAAGGCGACGAGATCGTTATTTCGGCGATGGAGCACCACTCCAACATCGTTCCCTGGCAGATGCTGTGCGAGGAAAAGAACGCCACGCTGCGCGTGATCCCGATGAACGACCGCGGCGAGCTGCTGATGGAGGAGTACGAAAAGCTGCTCAACCCGCGTACGCGGATGGTAGCGGTGGCGCACGTGTCCAACGCGCTCGGCACCATCAACCCGATCCGCCAGATCATCGAGATGGCGCACAAGGCCGGCGCGCTGGTACTGATCGATGGCGCGCAGGCGGCACCGCACATCAAGGTAGACGTTCAGGCGCTTGACGCCGACTTCTACACCATGAGCGGCCACAAGGTTTTCGGGCCTACGGGGATCGGCATCCTCTACGGCAAGGCGAAACTGCTGAACGCCATGCCTCCCTACCAGGGCGGCGGCGACATGATCAAGGTGGTGACATTCGCCAAGACCACGTACAACGATCTGCCGTACAAGTTCGAGGCGGGCACGCCGAATATCGCGGGCGGCATCGGACTGGGCGCCGCGCTAGACTACGTCAACCGTCTCGGCATCGATCAGATCGCCGGCTACGAGCACCAGCTTCTGGAATACGGCACGGAGGCGCTCTCCGCCGTGCCGGGTCTGCGCATCATCGGCACCGCCCGGGAGAAAGCGGCGGTGCTTTCGTTCGTGATGGAAGGCATTCACCCGCACGATATCGGCACGGTGCTGGACAAGCAGGGCATCGCGGTCCGAACCGGCCACCACTGCGCGCAACCGGTGATGGATTTCTTCAACGTGCCCGCCACCACGCGCGCGTCGCTCGCGTTTTACAACACCTTCGGTGAGATCGACGCTCTGGTCGCCGGTCTTCACAAGGTCAGGGAGATCTTTGCCTGATGGTCCACGATCTCTACGAAGAAACCATACTCGATCACAGCAAGCGTCCACGGAACTGTCATCCGATGCAGGACGCCACCCGCCAGGCCGAGGGCTACAATCCTCTCTGCGGCGACAAGCTGAAACTGTTTCTCAAGATGGAAGGCGACATCGTCAAGGACGTCAGTTTCGTCGGCTCCGGATGCGCCATTTCCACGGCATCGGCGTCGCTGATGACGGAGAGTCTCAAGGGCAAGACGCGCGAAGAAGCGCTCAAGATGCTCGACCGGTTTCACGAGCTGTTGACCACCGATGCCGCAGTGAGCAAGGATTTGGGCAAGCTGGTGGTGTTCTGCGGTGTGCGCGATTATCCGGCGCGGGTCAAGTGCGCGACGCTGGCATGGCACACGCTGAAAAGCGCGCTAACCGACACTTCGGAGGTTGCGAGTACTGAGTGATGTGTTCGTGGGGTAGGCCTCCTGGCCTGTCCCGCGCCGTAGGCGCGTTTCGCTCGAATAAACCCGATGAGCCTGAAAGATCAAATCATAGCCGCCCTCAAGAAGGTCTACGACCCCGAGATGCCGGTCAACATCTACGAGCTTGGCCTGATCTACGGTCTCGAAGTGGACCCAGCCGGAGCCGCCTCTGTCCGCATGACCCTCACGGCGCCCAATTGCCCGGTGGCTGGCACGCTGCCTGCTGAAGTGGAGCGGGCCGTCCGCGGTGTACCCGGTGTCACCGGCGTCAAACTGGAGCTCACTTTCGACCCTCCCTGGTCCAAGGACCGCATGAGCGAAGCGGCCAAGCTGGCGCTCGGAATCGAGGACATCATACCCATCGCGAGGCTGCGCCGATGAAGCTGACTTCCAACGAAGAGTACGGCCTTCGCTGCCTGGTACGTATCGGGTATGCCGGCCGGGGCGGCAGCGTCACGATTCCCGAGATGAGCCAGGCGGAAGGGGTATCGCCGGCCTACGCCGCCAAGATTCTCCGCGTGCTGCGCAAAGGCGGTTTCGTGAAAGCCGCGCGCGGCAAGGAGGGCGGCTACACGCTGGCGCGTCCCGCGGAAGAGATCGTGATCGGCGACGTGATGGACC
The DNA here is from genome assembly GCA_035499435.1 of Candidatus Acidiferrales bacterium. GTDB lineage: Bacteria > Acidobacteriota > Terriglobia > Bryobacterales > Bryobacteraceae > Solibacter. The sequence goes on from DATJYW010000331.1 coordinate 2,996, forward strand.
TGCTCGGCGGGCGTATTTTCGAAAGCGATTTCTGCGACAGCCACTCGGGCCAGGCGGCCATCTGCACGCGCAGCGTGGATTGCTCGGTGCGCTCGCTGTGGCGCGGGATACAGGGCGCGGTGGACCAGGTGCTGCGCAAGGTGACGTTGCGCGACCTGCTCCAGAACGAGGAGGAGATGAACTCCTGGGTAAAGACGATTCCGTGGGACAAGTTACAGCCCTCCGGTTCGCCCTTAATCAAGTTGTAACGGCGATTTCGGACTACCCCCTTTACACCGCTGGTATAATGAAGGTGGATGGTTTGCCGCTGCCCCGTAATCGGGGTTGTCGAAGCTTCGAATCCTTCCCCAAGAGCCGGTAAGTCCTGTCGCCTGTTTTTTCCCTTCGGAGGTATCCACCTACTCACTTGATCAAAGCAAGCGTGTGCATCATGCGAGGCGTAGAAAGCCTCTTCGGAACCCGCGATGAAAATATCCGGTTGCTCGAATCGGGCTTGGGCGTTCATACGCAGCTCGTCGATAACAACCTCGAGATCGAAGGCGAAGCCGAAAACGTCAGCCGCGCGGAAAACATCCTGGAAGACTACAACGCCCTGGTCCGCGAGGGCCACGTCTTCAACAACGGCGACCTAAACAGCTACCTGCGCGTGGTCACTGTCGATCCCGACGTGTCGCTACGCGCATTGGTGCAGAGCGGCCGGCAGCGCAATTTCGGCAAGAAGATTCTCGCGCCCAAGACGGTCAACCAGCGGCGGTACCTGGAAGCCATCGAGCGCAACGACCTGGTTTTCGGTGTGGGCCCCGCCGGCACGGGCAAGACCTATCTCGCCGTCGCGATGGCGGTTTCGGCGTTGATGAACAAGCGCGTCTCACGTATCATCCTGACGCGTCCGGCAGTGGAAGCCGGCGAACGGCTGGGGTTTCTGCCGGGCACCCTGCAGGAGAAGGTCGATCCGTACCTGCGTCCGCTGTACGACGCGCTCTACGACATGCTGGAAAACGACCGCGTGGAGAAGCTGCTGGAGCGCAATGTGATCGAGGTGGCGCCGATCGCGTTCATGCGCGGCCGCACGCTCAACGACAGCTTCATCATTCTGGACGAAGCGCAGAATTCCACCGCCGAGCAGATGAAGATGGTGCTCACGCGCCAGGGCTTCAATTCCAAGATGGTGGTCAACGGCGATATCACGCAGATCGACCTGCCCGCCGGACGCCGCAGCGGCCTTGCCGACGCCATCGAGGTGCTGCGCGGCGTCGAGGGCATCAGCTTCGTGCAGTTCGACGACAAAGACGTGGTCCGCCATTCGCTGGTGCAGCGAATTGTGAAAGCCTACGAGCGTCAGAGCGTGGCCAGCCAGCTCACCCTGAAGCTCTCCGAACCGGCCCCGGAAGCCGACAGCGCTCCGCAAGCCTGAGTTCGCGCCATGTCCTCACCAGAAGGCAGTACTGTCACGTTCCGCGGTGTCAAAGCAAACGCGCTGCGGCCGCGCATCCGTCACTTCGCGCGAATTCTCCAGACGGAGGTGACAAAGGGGCGCGCCTTCGATTGCCTGATCACCACGGACGCCGAGCTCCGCCGCCTGAATCGCACATTCCGTGGAAAGAACTCTCCTACCGACGTCTTGTCCTTCCCCACCTCTCCTCTCCCACTTCGCCCCGGCCCCCGACCCCCGACCTCCGACCCCCGGCTGCTGGCCCCCGGCCCCTCTCTCGGCGATCTTGCCATCTCTTACCACCGCGCCCGCGCCCAGGCCCGCGAACTCGGGCACACGACCGAGCAGGAAATCTACGTTCTGATGCTGCACGGCGTCCTCCACCTGATTGGTCTCGACCACGAGACCGACGGCGGTAGGATGGCTCGCGCGGAGACCCGATACCGGCACCGCCTCGGGTTGCTGTGCGGCCTGATCGAACGGGAGTCCGCATGATCGCGGCGATCATTGGCGTCATCCTCGCTATTCCCGTGATGGGCGTGGTGACGTTCGTCCAGGTGCTCTACCTGGAAAGCCTGCGCCTGCGCTCGCGCGACCTGCCGTCCATCAAGTTTTTCAAAGAATCGTTGGAAGACCGCATCGGCATCAAGACCGAGGACGGCGCCGGCGCTTTCTCCCTGGTCAAGCACTCGCTTCTGACTCTCTTCGGCATTGCGTGCTACATCCTGTTTCGCGAGAGCTTCTGGGAGGCGGCCCCGGCGGCGCTGCTTACAATGGTCGTAGTCTGCTTTGCCCTGCCGCAGGTTTTCTATCGCCGGACTTCGGCGCGCTGGCTGTTGCCGCTGGTCCCCGCGCTTCGGCTGATCGCGTTGATCGCCAGGCCCTGCGTGGCCCTGCTCACGTTTTTCCAGAGCCTGATCGATCTGACCGACGACAAGGCTGCGAAAGAGGAAGAGCCCACGCCTGCCGAAAGCATCGAGGCGCTGATTTCGGCGGGCAAGGAAGAGGGCCTCATCGCCGAAGACGACCGCAAGCTGATCCAGTCCGTGGTCGAATTCGGCGACAAGGTGGTGCGCGAGGTTATGACGCCAAGGCCCAACATCGTTGCCATCGCCGCCGAATCCACGCTGGAACAGTTGCGCCAGCTCGTGATCACCGAGCAGTATTCGCGTATACCGGTTTTCGAACAGACCATCGACAACATCGTCGGTTTCATCCACGTGCGCGATATGTTCGAGCTCGAAGAGGAAGAGCGCGAGAAGCGCACCGTGCGCGAGCTGGTCCGGCCGATCATGCTGGTGCCTGAGACCAAGCCGGTGAGTGCCCTGATGCGCCAGATGCAGCACGAGAACACGCACATGGTGATCGTGGTCGACGAGTACGGCAATACCGCCGGCCTGGCGACCATGGAGGACCTGCTCGAAGTGATCATCGGGGAGATCCGCGATGAGCACGAGCCCGAGAGCGACATCAAAGAAGACGGCAACGGCGGCTACATTGTCTCCGGCAGCTTCGATCTCGACCGGGTCGCGGACCTGGTTCACGAATTTCACCGCGAAGAGGACATCGAGTCCACTACCGTCGGCGGCCTGGTGAGCGAATGGCTCGGCCATGTGCCGCGGCCTGGTGAATCCACCGACCGCGACGGCATCCGCATCGAGGTTCTGGATGCCGACGAATTGCGCGTCACGCAGGTGCGCATCGGCAAGTCACAAACCGTAACTCAATGAGCCAGGAATTTCACTCCGGATTCATTTCCCTGATCGGCCTGCCCAACGCCGGAAAATCGACGCTGCTGAACGCACTCGTCGGACAGAAAGTGGCGATCGTCGCCGATAAGCCGCAGACCACGCGCACATCGATTCAGGGCGTCCTCACGCTGCCCAACGCGCAGATCGTGTTCGTCGATACGCCGGGCATTCACAAGGCCGATTCGCCGCTGAACAAGCGTCTGATGGACACCGTGCGGGGCGCGTTGGAGGAGCGCGACCTGCTGCTTTTCGTGGCCGACGCGTCGCGCAAGTTCGGCGAGGAGGACCGCCGGGCCATCGACCTCGCGCGGAAGCCGGGCGCGCCGGTCGTTCTCGTGTTGAACAAGGTGGATCTGCTCAAAGACAAAGCGCTGCTGCTGCCGCTGATCGAAGAATACAAGGCGGCGTTCGATTTTGCGGACTACGTGCCGGTCTCGGCGGTAAAGCGCGCCGGACTCGACGAGCTGCAAAACGTGATCCTGAAGTATCTGCCGGAAGGTCCAGCCTATTTCCCCGAAGATCATGTGACCGACCAGCCCGAGCGCTTTCTGGCGGCGGAGCTGATTCGCGAAAAGGTACTGCTGGCGACACGCCAGGAGGTGCCGCATTCGGTCGCGGTCACCGTAGACCGCTGGGAAGAGACGCCGAAGATCACGCGCATCTACGCGACCATCCGGGTGGAGCGGGAAGGGCAGAAGGCTATCGTGATCGGAGCGGGCGCGGCCATGATCAAACGTATCGGCATGATGGCCCGCCAGGAGATGGAGCGCCTGTTCGGTGTGAAGATCTTTCTCGACCTGCACGTGCGCGTCGAGCCGGGCTGGCGCGAGAACCGTGCCTTTCTCAACACCCTGGACTGGCGTACAATGGCCGGTGAAGATGACTAAATCAATCGCAATCGCTCTTCTCGTCTGCCTTCTGGCAAGTGCGCTTGTGCTGGCGAAAGATCCGTCAAAGATTAACGACGATACCATCACCGACCAGATCCGCATCAACCTGGCCAACGACAAGGTGATCGGCGCTTATCCGTTCGAGGTCAACGTGAAAAACGGCGTGGTTACCCTGACCGGCACCACCGATACGCCAGGCCAACGGTCGCGTGCGGCCTCGGTTGCCAAGAAGGTGAAAGGTGTGAAATCGGTGGTGAACAACATCGCGCTCAAGAACGAAGGTCCGAAAAAGTGATCCGGCTCTTGCCGGCCGTCCTGGCGCTTTCGATCGCGCTGTTTGCGCAGGAATTCACCGACCTGAAGTTCGACCGCCTCTCACAGGGCTACCGTTTCACGGAAGGCCCGGCCTGGTGCAAGGACGGATACCTGATCTTCAGCGACACGCCCAGCGACCGCCTGCTTAAGTGGACTCCCGGCTCGCCGGTCGAGGTGCTCCGCAGCGATGCGCACGGGCCCGCGGGCAACGCCTTCGACGCCCAGGGGCGCTTGTACACCTGTGAAACACGGACGCGCCGCGTGACGCGCACCGATAAGTCCGGCAAGATCGGGGTCCTCGCGGAGCGATGGGAAGGCAAGCGGCTCAACGCGCCCAACGGCATCGTGGTGGCGAAGAACGGCAGCGTATATTTCACCGATCCGGCATTTGGGGAGCAGAGCGACCATCGTGAGCTGGATTTCTACGGCGTATACCACATCCCGCCGAAAGGCGCGATGGAGCTCGTAGCCAAATTCACTGGCCGCCCGCACGGGATCACGTTCTCGCCGAACGGCCGCATCCTGTACGTGGCCGACGCCGACGCGAAGAACGTCCGCGCGTTCGATCTGGACAAGAACGGCGAGGCATCGAACGACCGCGTGCTGGTGCCGAAGACCCTGGGGATTCCGACGGGGATCGCGGTGGATGACAAGGGCAACCTGTGGGTGGCGGGCGGCAACATCGGTATCTACAACCCCGAGGGCAAACGGCTGCACACGATCGAGATGCACGATCCGGTCTCGGCGTGCGCGTTCGGCGAAGCGGATATGAAATCGCTTTTCCTGACCGTGCGCGGCGTCGTAATGCGCGCCCGTCACGGTGGGGATTGATGTGGACGACGACCGCCGTTACCCCAGGCGCCCCCTCGTTGGCGTGGGCGCGCTCATCTTTCGCCGCGGCCGGATTCTCATGGCGCAGCGGGGCAAGGAGCCGCTCAAGGGCTGGTGGTCGCTGCCCGGCGGCGCGCTCGAAATCGGAGAGTCGCTGGATCAAGCGGTCCGACGGGAGGTTCTGGAAGAGACCAGCCTGATTGTTGAGCCGGTTCGGGTCTTCGAGATTTTCGAGCGAATCATGCGCGATCCCGCCGGGGCGCCGGAGTATCATTACGTGTTGATCGACTACGTCTGCCGGGTGATCGGCGGGGAGCCGTGCGCCGGCGACGACGTGTGCCGCGTGGCGTGGATGCGCCCGGAGGAGCTGAAGAAACTCCAGATCACTGAGGGCACGCTCGGCGTGATTGAACGCGCCTTCCGGAAACGGCGAAAATCAAAAAGAGACCCGCGTGAAGACCAGCGCTGAAGTCCTCGAATTTGAAGCCCTGCGGCAGTTGCTGGGGCGCTACGTGGCGAGCCCACTGGG
>DATJYW010000332.1:0-3776 GCA_035499435.1 Candidatus Acidiferrales bacterium
CCGTCTACCACTCCACGCACCTGGTCGGGCGCCTGAGCGCACACGTCGAACACCGCCAGGGTCAATGCCAGTACGAAATTTCGCATATATTCCTCAGTATAATTTGCGTCGTATCCCTGCCACGATCGCCACCGCGAGCCCCGCCAGCGTCAGCACGATCTTCGCCGGTCCTGGCCGATAGCGGCACTCGATGCGATGCCGGCCCGCCGGGATTCGCACGCCGAGGAAGCCGGGCGAGAGCATCATGGTCGGCTGCGGGCGGCCATCCACGTCCACCCGCCAATTGGGATGCCACGTCATGCTGAACAGGACGTAAGTATCGCGCGCCGCTTCCACCTCGGCGGAATAGTCTTCGCCCTTCTGTTCCTCGTGCACGACTGTGCCCGGTGCTTCCCGCTCGGGCGGCGGGTCTTTCAATGCAGATTCCGCGATACGCGGCAGGTCTCGCGGAGCGTCGCCGAAATCCAGCCACAAATGTTGCTTCTTCCGGGCCCATTCGCCGGAGAGCCAGAGGTCGTTGATACGCAGGAAGCTGTCGCGGTTGGTGGGGATCGATCCCGCCACGTCCACCAGGCGGAAGTATCCGTGCCCCGGCGCATCGAACACGTGGATGCTGCCCACCCACTGGAGAGGCTTGATAAACGCATAGGCCGAGGTTTCGGCCTGTTCCGCGGCAATCGTGCGGACGTTGAACAACTCGTATTGATACTCCTCGAAGGCGCGAAAATTGAACAGCAGCTCGGAGGTCAGGCTCATCGAGTGCCGGGTGTGCGGAACGATGGGGATCTGCATGGCATCGAAGAACATCTGTAGCGGCAGTTCGCCGGGCCGCGGGTCCGTCACGGTCATGCGGCCGCCCCGGTTGCGCACCAGGTCCGCCACTTTTTCCAGGTCTTCGCGCGCGTTGTCGTAGCGCGCCAACGTCTCGAAACTGTCCGAGGAGCTTTTCACCAGATAGCGATGCCGCTCGGCCGCCGCCGGGTAGAGCACCAATGCTACACCCAGGGTGGCGGCAACGGGGTGCAGGCGATCCAGCGCGCGCCAAATCGCGACCAGGCCCGTGGCGGCGAGCAGCACCATGAAAGTGTGCACCGCGGCGATCACACGGTGCAACTGGAAGTCGGGAGGCACACCCAAGAGCACCAGGGCTCGTCCCCAGAACGGCCGCCCGAAGAACAGCAGGATCCAGAAGACGGCGCCCGCCAGGAGGAAGATGCGCCGTGGCGCGAGCCGTTTCAATCGCACCTTCAGCCAGACGGCCATCAGCACTCCCGCGGCGGCGAGAAGCGAGAGCACCGGTAGCCGGCCGAAGTCCACCAATTGGCCGGTGAAGAGCCATCGGAGCACCGCGGGCGCGCCGAACGAATTCCACTTCCACAAGGGCTCCCAGATGCTGTGATTCGTGATGGCGCGATCCTGCCAGAGGACCAGCAACTGGCCCGAGGCCACCGCGATCGCTACCAGCCCCGCCCCCGCCGCTCGCATCAGCCGCTTGCGCCAGGGCACGGCAGCTCCCGGCACCAGCACCATCAGCACCACGCTCATGGCGGCGATGTATCCGAAGATGAAATGGGCCAGGAACGTGAGCCCGGCGAGAAGGCCGGCGAGCGCGATCGAACCGCGGCCGCGCACGGCGCGCCATCCACAGCCGATGGCAATCAACATGAAGTGGGTGGCGACTGCCTGCGCGAACAGGCCCTGGCCCGCCCACGAGTAGCTGCCGAATTCCAGGCCGTAGAGGCGATCCGTCACGGGCAGCGGCGCGAGCGCCGCCGCTGCCGCGGCCACCATCGGCTCGAATCCAAGCATCATGGTCATGGCGAAAAAGCTCAGCGGGAGCAGCACCACCGAGAGATACCGGCATGTAATGAAGATCGAATGCAGCGAGATGGCTTTCCCGCAGGCGAAGTAGGCTCCCGCCACCAGGTCGTGGCTCAGGCTCGGGTAGGTGCGCAGTTGGGGATAGCCGAAGGTCCACTCCGAGCTCCAGGCATCGAGTGGGTTCTCGCCGCGCTCCACGGCATTGACCACGCGCATGACCAGGGCGTAGTGCGCCGTGTAGTCGTTCTGATCGGCGCGCGCCAGCCCCACCTCGCGCCAGAAGGCTGATGCGTTGATCAGCAGGACACCGGCCAGGATTCCCAGCGCCGGCAGGCGCGGGTTGAGCCATTTGCGGAACTGGTGCATGCGAAGCTAACGCCCCGCGCCCAGAAGTTTCAGATTCGCGAGCACCGTCAGCATGCCGGGCACCAGCGTGATGATGAACAGCACCGGCAGAATGAACACCACGATCGGGAAGAGCATCTTGATGCCGGCCTTGCCGACTGCCGCTTCCGCGCGAAGGCGGCGCCGCGTGCGCAGAGCGTCGGCATAGACCTTCAGCGCCTGCGCCAGGCTGGTGCCGAACTTCTCGCTCTGGATGATCATGGCGGCCAGGCTCTTGATGTCGTCGATGCCGGTGCGGCGGATGAACTGGTTGAATGCCTTGCCGCGCTCCTGCCCGGCGCGCACCTGCATCACCACGGTGGCGAACTCGTTGGCGAGCTCGGGGTAGATGTACTGCATCTCTTCGCTGACGCGCATCATCGCCTGATCGAGCCCGAGGCCGGTGCCGAGCACGATGCCCAGCAGGTCCACGGTGTCGGGGAGCGCTTCCTGCAGCTTGGCCCGGTAGCGCCTCACCATGCGGTAGAGAATCTGCTTGGGCAGGATGAACCCCAGCAGGAACGCAGCGGCGAGACCGCCGATCAGCGAGCCCACGCCGTTGGGATTGTCCTTCTGCAGGTAGACTGTTCCCGTGGCCAGGATCAGGACGAAGGTCAGCACGCCGATGCAGTAGGTGGCCAGCGCGCTCTTGCGCCGTGAGCCCGCCTGCGCGAGGAGCTTCTCGGTCCCGGTAATCCAATCCTCACCGCCTGGAACGAGGCCGATCACGTACAACACGCGATCCAGCCCGGTGCCCGAGTTCTTGCGCCGCGTGACCGTGCGCGAGCTGACCACCAGCGCCTGCGATTGCAGGCCCTCCAACCGGTCGCCAAGCGGATCTTCCTGGTTGCGGAACAGCTCGATGCCGGTCCAGAGCAGGAGGCTCAGTGTGGCGCCGGTCAGCAGGAAGAACAGAATGTCGGTCAACATGCCGTCATACCTTGATGTTGGCGATCTTGCGGATCACCAGGATGCCCACAATCTCCGAGCAGATCGCGTACGTGAAAAACTCGCTCCCCACCGGGTCGGTCCACAACAGCCGCACGTACTCCGGCTTCAGAAACCAGAAGCCCAGCCCCACCACCAGCGGCAGGCAGCACAGCAGGCCGGCCGAGAACCGCTGCTGCGCGGTGTGCGCCTTGAGCTTCGCCGCCATGTTCAATCGCTCGCGCACCAGCGTGGAGAGATTCTCCAGCACCGCCACCATGTTGGCGCCGGTCTGCCGCTGCAAGATCAGGCTGGTGATGAAAAACTTCAGGTCGAGAAGAGGCACGCGCTTGCCCATCTCATGCAGCGCCGGTTCCACCTGCGAACCCAGCCCCAGCTCCTCCATCAGCTTCTTGAACTCCATCTTCACCGGGTCGCTGGTTTCCGCCGCGATCGTCTCCAGTCCGCTGTGGATGTTGTGCCCCGCTCGCATCGTGCGCGTAAACAAGTCGATCGCGTCGGGCAGCATCTCTTCGAACTTCTTCATCCGCCGCGATCGCTTTTGCAGAATATAAACTACCGGCGCGAACCCCAGCAGTACCGAAAACAAAACCCGCAGGAAGAACATCATGCCGAACAGCGTC
>DATJYW010000333.1:0-3283 GCA_035499435.1 Candidatus Acidiferrales bacterium
CCTGCTGCACGTTCATGCCGAACTCCACCACATTGAGCAGCGTCTGGAGAGTACGCATCACCTGGTCGTCTCCGCCGGGGCTTCCCATGATCATCAGCGGCAGACTATCCTTCATCACCAGCGTGCTCTGCAGTGTGCTGCGCGGGCGCTTGCCCGGCTCGAGCGCGTTGGCGTGCCCCGGCACCAGCGAGTAGTAATCGCCGCGGCAGTTGAAGATGATACCGAGACCGGCGATTACCATCTTGGTGCCGAAGGCGCTGTGCAGGCTGGGGGTGAAGGTGATCAGGTTGCGGTCGCGGTCGACGGTGGAGATATAGCTGGTGTCGCCTTCGTGATCCGCGTTGCCGCGCAGGTTGACGTCCTGCGGCCGCGTCTCGGGCTGCCACGAGGGCATGAACGGCGCGACGTTGCCTGGGCGGAACTCGAGGGAGCTCTTGGCAGGGTCGATCAGTTTGCGGCGCGCGGCGGCGTACTCTTTGGAGAGTAGGCCGGCGTAGGGGATCTGGATAAAATCCATGTCGCCGAGGTAGGTGTCGCGGTCGGCCATGGCGAGCTTGAGGGCTTCTACCGAGGTGTGAATGTAGTCGGCGGAGTTGTGGCCCATCTTCTTGAGGTCGAAGCCCTCGAGGATGTTGAGCGCGAACAGCTCGGCAGGGCCCTGGCTGGCGGACGGATTCTTGTAGACGGTGTAGCCGCGGTATGTCGTGGAGACGGGCTCTTCGACTTTGGCGGTGTAGGAAGCGAAATCTTCGTAGCGGAACAGGCCGCCGTTCTCTTCGGAGAATTTGGCCATCTCGCGAGCGATCTCACCTTTGTAGAACAGGTCGCGCGCGGCTTTGAGGCCGGCCTGGCGGTCGCCGCCCGCGGACTTCTCGGCTTCCACGAGGCGGCGGAAGGTGCGCGCGAGATCGGGATTCTTGAACACCTGGCCGTCTTCCCAGCGATTGCCATCGGGCGCGTGGTAAACGGCGGCGCTGGAGGGGTACTTCAAAAGCGCGGCGGAGTTGAAGGAGCGGCCGGCGGGGAAACCGCGCTCGGCGACTTCGATGGCTGGGGCGAGCAGCTCGGCGAGGTTTTTCGTGCCCCAACGCGAGAGCAGAATGTACCAGGCATCGACGACGCCCGGAACGGTGCCGGAGAGCAGCGTGTCGTTGACGGGGATTTTGCCGTCTTTGTTCTTCTTGTACCAGTCGATCGTGGCGAGCCGGGGCGCGGTGCCTTCGGCGTTGATCGACCAGACCTTGTTGGCCTTGGCGTCGTAGACGAGCAGGACGGCATCGCTGCCCAGGCCGTTCATGTTGGGCTGGACGACGCCGAGCACAGCCTGTCCGGCGACGATGGCGTCGAACGCGTTGCCGCCCGCGCGCAGCACGTGCTCCGCGGTGAGCGTGGCCTGGGGCATCATGGACGCGGCGGCGAACTGGGTGCCGCGCGCGAGCTGCTTCATGGTCTGGTTGGCAGCGCGGAGGGCGGAGTCTAGGCCATCGGGATCGGCCGCGGGGCGTTGGGGCTGCGCGCTCACAGTCGCTGCGCACAAGGAAAGGGCGAAGGCGAATTTCGAGAACATCGGGCCTCCTGAATGCAGACAGTATCGCAAATACGGGGAAACCGCTACAAGGAGGTGGCCGGCAGTAGCGCTAGTCGCGGCGCGCAGGTACGGCGCGCAACTGAGCGTCTTCCAACGCCTTGGCTTCGCGATAGGTGTAGATCATACGGTGCACGACGGTCAGGTTGGAGAGGATGGCGATTACCCACAGAACCTGGGCCATGCGGAGGAACAGAGCGCCGATGATGATCAGCACGATGCGCTCCGGCCGCTCCAGGAAGCCGACCTTGCACTTGGGAATGACGTTTTCGGCGCGGGAGCGCGTGTAACTCACCATGACCGAACCCGTCATCACGATGGCGGTCAGCACGATGTAAGGAAAGCGGTTGATGCTGGCGTAGTAAACCAGCAGGCCCATGTAGAGCGCCAGGTCGGAGTAGCGGTCGAGGACGGAATCGAAGAATCCGCCGAACCGGGTGACCTGGCTGGTGGCGCGCGCCACGCGGCCATCCACCATGTCGAACACGCCGGCGCCGATGACCACCACGGCGGCCCACCGGAAGCTTCCGATGGCAAACAGGCAGGTGGCCCAGATGTTGATCAGGAGTCCGATGAAGGTGAGGACGTTCGGATGGATCTTCGACAACGCGAGCCAGCGAACTATGCGGTCGATGATGGCACCAAAAAACCTGCCGATCCCGCCTGTAAACGTCATATCATTCTTCGTCGTGGATAGTGGTCAGTTTCCGGATCTCCAGTTGTTTCGTCCCGCCGGGGCTCTGCACCTTGACTTCGTCTCCGACTTCTTTGTTGAGGAGCGCCCGGCCGATGGGAGACGTGGTGGAGATCTTCCCGTTGGCCGCGTCGGCCTCCTCGCTGGTTACCAGATTGTAGGTTACTTCCTCATCACGGTTCACGTCCAGGACCACTACCGTGGACCCGAGTCCGACCTTGCCGCGCGGAATTTTGGAAAAATCGACCATCGACATCTCGGCCACCCGTTTTTTCAACTGGGTCAGCCGCGCGTTCACAAACCCCTGGCGGTCCTTGGCGGCGTGGTACTCCGCATTCTCGCTCAGGTCACCGTGGGCGCGCGCCTTCAGGATCTCTTTGGGCAGCTCGACGTGCAGCTCGTACTCAAGCGCAGTAATTTCTTCCTGAAGTTTTTTCTTGATGTCGTTCATTACGAGGGAACAGCCCCAGACCACATTATACCGGAGACGAACGGCGCCTACTTCAAAAGGAGCGCAGGACGTCGGCGAGCGCGGGCTGCAGTTGAGAAAAGCGGAACTGAAAGCCGGCCCCTTCGGCCGCCTTCGGCACGGCACGCTGGCTGGCGAGGAGGATCTGGCTCATTTCGCCGAACATCACTTTCAGGGCGAAAGCGGGCATCGGGAAAATGGCGGGGCGGCGCAGGGCTCCGGCCAGAATTCGCGTGAAATCCGCATTGGTGACGGGGTTGGGAGCGACGCCGTTGAACGGGCCGCGGGCAGCCGGGTTCTCGGCCGCGAAGCGGAACATGGCCGCGAGGTCTTCGATGTGAATCCAACTCATCCAATGCCGGCCGCCGGCCAGTTTGCCGCCGACACCCATTCGGAAGGCGGGCAGCATGCGCTGAAGAGCGCCACCGCGGGCATCGAGCACGATTCCCGTGCGGATCATCACAACGCGGACGCCCAGAGATTCGGCTTCGCGCGCCTCCCTCTCCCAGTCCCTGCAGAGTTCGCCCAGGAAATC
>DATJYW010000334.1:0-11993 GCA_035499435.1 Candidatus Acidiferrales bacterium
TCATTTGTCGTACTGGATCAGCGAGAATACGTCGCTGCCGTTGAGCTTCTTGCGGCCGTTGAGGAACGTCAGCTCGACCACGAAGCCAATGCCGGAGACGATCCCACCCGCCGCTCGGACCATGCGCGCCACCGCGGCGGCAGTCCCTCCGGTGGCCAGCAGGTCGTCGACGATCAGCACCTTCTGGCCGGCCAGAATGGCGTCCTTGTGCATCTCCAGGGAGTCGGTGCCGTATTCGAGATCGTAGGAAACGCGCAGGACTTCGGCGGGGAGCTTCTTCGGCTTGCGCACGGGAATGAAGCCCGCGCCCAGCGCGTAAGCCAGGGCGGGAGCGAAGATGAAACCGCGCGCCTCGACGCCGAGGACGAGATCCACCTCGGCGTTCTGATAACGGTTCTTGAGGCCGTCGATGACGCCGCGCAGGCCCGCGGGGTCCTTGAGGAGCGTGGTGATATCGTAGAACAGGATGCCGGGCTTCGGAAAGTCGGGCACGCTGCGGATGAGCTGTTTGAGTGACTCCATTCGGAGAAACGTATTGTAGCAACCGTGGGGCAGCCGGAACGGCGCGACCGGGGTCCCCGACCTGCCCCGCTCAGGCCACGAATTTGTCGCGGCATTCCTTGGAGCAGAAGTAGACGGACTCGCCCTTGACGGTGCGGGTGAGGGCCAGAGAGGCCGAGATGTAGGTGCCGCAAACCGGATCCTTCTTCAGTTCGCCGCCGGCCACGACAGGCGGCTCTCGGGACGGCGCCCGCTCGCGGCGCGAAACCTGCTTGCTGGACCCGAACAGACTGCGCAGGATCGAACGAATGAAAAGGAAGACGAGGAGGGGAAGAAGGATTTCGACGATGAGGTAGCGGAGCATCGACGGACCGGAGCGGCGGCACACCGGCCGCCGCTCCTAGACCCAGGTTACTTCTTTTTCTTCGTGGCGGGAGCGTTGGGGTTCTTGTAGCTGGTGTCGATCGAAGCGGAGAACGTACTCAGCAGATCCTTGGCAGCCTGCGCATTGGGGCCGTTGGGGGCGAGCTGCAGGTACTTCTGCAGTGCCTCGACCGTGCCGGGAGCGGGCACCGGCTTATCGCCGTTCATGGTCATTTTGGAGGTGAGCGAAACTCCGAGCTGGTAGTACGATTCCGCATGGTTCGGATCGGCCTGGATCGCCTTCTGGAAGGCCTGGATGGCAGCTTCCGATTGGCCGGAGTTGGTCAGGATCGCGCCAAGGTTGTAATAATACTGGCCGGCCTTGGCGGGATCGAGCTCGGCTGCCTTTTGCAGCTCCTTCTGCATGTCGTCGAACTTCTTGGCCTTGGCCAGGGCAAGCGCGTAGTTGTTGTGGGTGGCACCGTCCGTGGGGTTGAGTTCGATAGCCTTCTGATAGGCTTCCAGGCCCTTGGCCATACTGGCGTCGGCATCGGCGCCGGTCTTCTTCGAGGCCTGGCCGACGTAAGCATCGGCAAGCTGCGCCCATACGGCGACCTGTTTGGGATCGAGTTCGCTGGCCTTGGTCAGGCTGGTCACCGCGGTGTCATAGTCTTTGGCCTGCATGGCAGTGAGGCCCGCGTTGAAGGCGTCGTTCAGCTCCTTGTTCTTCTTCATCGTCGCTTCGCGATCTTTTAGGGCTTTTTCGTACTGCGCCTTCTGGTCCGCGCTCATGCCCCGCTCCTGCTCCTTGGTCAGAGCCTGCGTGTTCCCGGAAGCGATCGCGGCCTGGCGCGCCGAATTGGCCTGAGCGATCTTCTGCAGGTCGAAGTTGATCGGGGTGGGATCGCCGAGACGGGTACGTACCCCCTTGACCTGATCCATCGGCTTACCGTCGATTTCGACCGAGATGTCGTAGGTGCCCAGGGGCAGGCCGTTATAGAAGTAGTGACCCTTCTTGTTCGTGTCGCAGTGGTAATTGCCCTTAATATCGGTGCGGGTGATTTTGACGGTGGCCTTCACGGCGGGATTGCCGTCGGGACCTTTGACGTCGCCTTCGATCGCCGTAATCTGGGCGTGTGCGCTGAGAGCCAGGAGGAACGCCCCGGCGGCGGCAACAACAAAGTTGCGGTACTTCATAAAACCTCCAAACTGAGACTATGCAGTATGAAATTAGAGTATAACGGAGGGCGCGCTACTCTTCAAACAGCCCGATCTGCTCTTTGGGGGTAGGCTTGACTTTCCGCTTTTTGAGCGGACTGCCCACCACGCCGAGCACCTCGACCGCAGTCAGGGAGGTGCGCGGCACAAAAATGCGCTGCTGGTTGCCGAATGGGTCGGGCGGAGTGACTGTGATGCCGGCGGGGTCGAGAAGCAGGAGGTTGTTGGGGACGATGCCCTCGATACGGTCGCCGTCGCGGAAGGTAAGGCTGACCCATAGCCCGGGCATCTTCGGGCGGGTCTGGAAAACCTGGCGCTCGGGAGCGGCGCTTTCGAACTCGCGGACGAAGGCAACGCTCTTGACATCGGGAAAGGGTACGATTAAGGTATTTCCCTGAGCGGTGACGAGCTCCAGCCCTTCAGGCTGGAGGAAGACGGCCGGGTTCACGTGCCCGGCCAGAGTTTCGCGGTCGTAGCGGCGGACGAGCACTTTCTTGATGGTGGAAGCGGCCACTTTCCCTCAAATGAGACAACTATGTTTCAAACATTTCGCGGCTTATTGTATCATTGGCACGATGTCTGGAGTGCTCATCCAGCCGGTGGTGGATCTGCGCAGCCAGACCGGTGTCTTCCTCAACTTCTGCCGGGTCGAGAAGGGCCTGTCGTCCAATTCGCTCTCCGCTTATTCCAGCGATCTTGCTCGATTCACAGGGTTTATTGGTGAGTCGGCAGCCATGCCCGGGACTGAGGAGATTCGTCATTATCTGGACCATTTATACCAGTCGGGCCTCGGCTCGCGCTCCATCGGGCGGCACCTGACTACCCTGCGAAACTTCTACGGCTTCCTGCTGCGCGAGGGCCGGATCGCCAGCGACCCGACCGAGCACCTGCGCTCCCCCCGGCAGTGGCAGAATATACCCAAATTCCTGAATCTGCAGGAGATCGAGAAAATCATCCAGGCGGCCGATGCAGCTACTCCCACGGGAGCCCGGGATAGGGCCATGATGGAGCTGCTTTATGCCTCGGGCCTGCGGGTCAGCGAGCTGTGCCGGGTCGGACTCGGGGATTTGAATCTCGAGCTGGGCGTACTCCGGACCACCGGCAAGGGCAACAAACAGCGGCTGGTACCCGTGGGTAAAGCCGCGCTGGCGGCGGTCCGTAGTTATCTGGAGGCGGGTCGTCCGGCGCTGCTGAAGGGCCGCGCCAGCCGATACCTGTTCGTAACCGCGCGTGGCGGCTGCCTGACCCGCCAGGCCTTTTGGAAACTCCTGGCCGGACACGGCAGGAAGGCGGGCATCTTCCACGGCTTGACGCCCCACGTGCTCCGGCACAGCTTCGCCACCCATTTGCTGGAGGGCGGCGCGGATCTGCGCAGTGTGCAGGCCATGCTGGGGCACGCCGATATCTCGACCACGCAGATCTACACCCACGTACTGCGTTCGAGGCTTCGGGACACCGTTCAGAAACACCACCCCCGGGCGTGACTGAGGCCCCGCGGGGCACCGTCCGGAACATTTTGGCAGGTTGGAAAGCGCGACGCGATGAGCGACTACATATACATGCTGGAAAGCCACCTGAGCCCCGATCAGAATCAGGTGGTGGGAGACGTGCAAGCGGCCGCCGGAGCCGTTGGCGTCAACCTCTTCCTCACCGGAGGCGCCATGCGCGACATGCTGGCCGGCTTCCGCATTCGCGACTTGGATTTTTCGGTGGAAGGCAACGCGCTGAAGGTGGCCAGGACCCTGGCCGAGAAGCACGGAGCGAAGATTCTCTCGACGGACGAAGACCGCAAGGCCGCTGAGCTGACCTTCGCGAACGGCGTGACCGCGCAGATCGCCATGTCGCGCCAGGAAAGGTACGCACGCACAGGCGCGAAGCCCCAGGTCTCGGCGGCGACCATTCAGGAAGATCTGCGGGGGCGGGATTTCACCTGCAATGCGATTGCGCTGTCGCTGAACCGCGCGTCGCGCGGCCTGCTGCTGGACCCGATGAACGGCCTGGCGGATATCGAGCGCAAGGAATTGCGCGCGGTGACCACCTACGGGTTCTACGACGATCCTTCCCGGCTCCTGCGGCTGGTGCGATTCAAAGCGCGCCTGGCATTCACGGTGGAAGAGCGCACCCAGATGCAGGTGGCGAACGCGCGCGAGGCGGAGGTGGAAAAGCGTATCAGCGGGAAGGCGCTGGGAGCGGAGCTGAAGCGGATCGCATGTGAAGACGTGCCGGCGGAGATTTTGAAAGGCCTGGAGGAGGGCGGGCTGCTGCCGCTGTTTTCGCCGGCGCTCGCGTCGGGAAAGTCGAATCTGGCGGGCCTGCAGAAGTTCGAAAAGGTGTGCCACATGACACCCGACGATACGCGGTGGCGCGCGGCGCGGCTGGGGACATTCCTGTTCGCGCTCACCGAGAAGCTCGCCCTGAAAGAGAAACAGGCGCTGGTCAAGACGTGCGAGCTCGCCAAGGCGGACGTGGATAGCTGGCAGAAGCTGGAGGCGCGCTCCAAAAAGCTGGAGACCGCCATGAAATCGCCGCGGATCCGCAAGGCTTCGCAGGTGTACCACATGGTCAACCATGCGGCGCCCGACGAGGTGTTGTTCCTGCTGTACCATTCCGCGCAGAAGCCGGTGCAGGAGCGGCTGCGCAATCATTTCCAGAAGTATCTGCCGCTGGTGCAGGAGATCCCGCCGGAGGAGCTCGCCAGAATCGAGGGCAAGCCGGGCACGCCGAAATACAACAAGGCGCGCGAAGATTTCATTTCCGTGCAGTTGGACCGCAAGCCGAAGAAGCCGCCCGAGCCGGCGCCTACGATCGCGCCGCCGCCGACGGAGCCGATGGTCCCGCGCCGCGGCATGCGCGGCTAGCGCGAGTTCCCCTCCCTCGAAGGTGCCGCGATCGGCACGCCGATCGCGATGGGCCGCCCGAAGTCCGGCGTGCCGTCGGCCTTCCACGTGAAGCGTTGCACTCGCGGTGCGCGCCGCCCAACGCATCCCTGGCCGGGTCCGGGATTTGCGTGGTACACCATCCAATCCTCGGCGCCGTCGGGCGAGCCGTCGCAAGTAGCAGGTATCGTCTCATCACGTAGATCTCCTTTTGTATGATCCAGTCGATCGACTGGATGTACTTGGAAAAATCGTATGGCCCCTTCGGGTAGTCCCTGTTCTCCATCACGAACGCAATGGCGCGCGTGTTGGCGCCGTCCGGAACCAGCAGGATCTTGAAAAAATGAGTCGGCACCGCGACGCGTCCCGGCCCGATCTGCTTGAACTCGATCAGGCCGTTGGCGGTCGCCGGGTTTTCTTCCTTCGGATCCCAGAAGATCGGTCCCGTAATCTGGTTGGTGCGTCCGGCCTCGATGGTGCAGGCGCGCGTCCGGGCTTCCAGATTGTTCCAGATCTTCTGGTTGAGGGCCGGCATTTGCGGCGCCATGTTCGAGAGGTAGAACGTGTCGTCCTTCCGTTCGGCATCGACGGTCTGGTTGCCGGCAGGCGCCTGATGTCCGCGGTCGTAGCCCGAGCTCTTGTAGTCGGCCAGTTCGGAGCGCTGTCCCGCCTTGAGCAGCGGATCGGGCCGGAACTTGTCGCTGCGGTCGAGACTTCCTTCCAGTTGGGCTTTTTCGACGGTTTCCGCCACCCACAAAGGGATCTTGTCCAGGGCGCTGTGCTGCAAAACGTACCCGGTAAATCATCGCCGTGGGGCCGGTGTGCGCCACCGCCGCGGCGTCCAGTGCCGGGCATCCCATGTAGCAGTGCTTGTCGCGGCTGGCCTTCTGCTCCGTGGTGAGTCCGGCCTGGGGCGCGCTGAAGGACGACCCGATTGCGGCACGGGTCGCCGTCAGCGGCTCGACCGATTCTTCGACGGCCGCGGTGGGCGCCGCCGGCGCGACGGTTTGGGCAGGCTTGAGCACCCCGGCGTCCCGCGCCACGGGGATCAATCCCCACGCCCAGCGGCAGGAGTGTGAGGGTCTGGAGCAAGCGGTTGTTCATGGGCTTCGCACGTGCTGCCGCTAGACTTTCGTCCCGCCCGGTGGCTGAGGCGCTCCCGGCGGCGGGGCGGTGCCGTCATCGGGCTGGTTCGAACTCCCGTCGCTGTGCTGGATGCCCTTGCTCACCAGGTATGAACTGGCGCTGATGCCCATCAAGGCGAGCAGATCGCCGGGGATCGACGCCGGCAGCTTCGGTCCTTTTCCGTCGCCGTACAGCGTCAACAATAAATATGCTGGCTCCCACCAACATGGTGAAGATCAGCAACTGGAACCGGGACATGCTGCCGACGCCGTTCTGTTCGCTGATCAGCAGGGTGAGATTGATCTTTCCGGTCCAGACAAAGAAGAGAATCGCGGCTCCCAGGCCGGCGATGAAAACAACCACCACCCAGCCGAGCGCGTCTGCTATCGTCATTCCGTTGCTCCTTTGAACATCGTTGTGCCGATGAACTGCCACCATTTCGATCCGAGATAGGTCGCGTGGCTACCCCCCAGCACATACAGCCAGATCTGGGGAAGATCGGGCAGCTCCCCGGTTCCCGCAGAGAGATACAACCGCCTGATGTAATCGCCCGCCGCCGCCAGTGTCAGCACCAGTAACTGGACGCGCGAGGGACTGAAGGATTGCGGCCCGCTCGCGTCCTTCCCACAGAGAAGTCCATGTTGATGCGGCCCGTCAGCAACTGGACCGTGAGAATAACGAGCACGCCATAGAGAAAGAGAGTTTCACCACCAGGCACGCGGCAGAAATCAATGGCGTCATCCGAGCGGGGCTTCCTGGCCGCCATAGATTGTACATCCATATACGTATAATGTAGCGGTATCTTTCGCGGCACGAAGAATTGAAATCGAGTGCAGCTTGAGCACGGCCCGGCGGCATTTTCACCGCCCTCGCCGCTGATTTTCCGCTGATTCCGCTCCACTTATCTGAAATCCCGCCTCTCTCCCGCACTCTGCCGTGCTAGCCTCCCCTCAGGAGGTAGGTATGCGTGTCACCGTTTCCAACATGGGTCTGCGCCCTCGATCGCCACTCTTGTGTCACGCCCCCGCCACCCGCCGCTCCAACTCGCGCGGGAAAAAACGAACCTACCATGTCATTGAAAACAAAAGACCGCAAGAATCTCTACCTCACTTTTCCACAGGCGTTCCGTCCCGCGAACCCACTGCATGGATTCCTCCTCGTGTTCCTCGGCGTCTCTGCGTCTCAGCGGTGAAAATCACGCCTGACCCGTCAGCCGCGCCTCCCCGCCTCGTCCTTTTTTCTGATATATTTATCTCGAATTTCACTTCATCAGCATTCATCGTCACGAGAAACGCGAAAGGAAGGTGTCTGGTGAGTTCCAAAAAAGATTCTGAGCTCGCAAAACCAGCCAAAACCCGCTTCTCCCGCCGTGGATTCCTCGGCGGGATGGGTGTCGGTACCGGCGCGCTGGGCACGGGCTTACTCGAACGCGAAGGGGAGGCGGCGCCCGCACCGGCTAACGTGTCGGGACCCGGCGCCGTGCCGATCACTCTCAACATCAACGGCAAACCCATGAAACTTACCGTCGAGCCCCGCGTCACCCTGCTCGACGCCTTGCGCAACCACCTCGACCTGACCGGCGCCAAGCGCGTCTGCGATCGCGGCGCGTGCGGCGCTTGCACCGTCATCCTCAACGGCAAGACGGTCTACAGTTGCGACGTGCTCGCCATCGACGCGCAGGGCAAGGACATTCAAACCATCGAAGGCCTCGGCGCGAACAATCCAGTCAGCGCCGCTTTCTTCAATCACGACGCGCAGCAGTGCGGTTATTGTACGCCCGGCTTCGTCATGGCCTGCAAGGGATTTCTCGATCATCACCCCAACCCGACCATGGAAGACGTCAAACATGGCCTGGGCGGCAACCTCTGCCGCTGCGGCACCTACATGGGTGTCCGCCAGGCCGTCCTCGAAGCCTCAAAGAATATGAAGGGAGCGAAGAATGGCTAACACACCAGACTATAGCTGGCCGCCCATGGAATCCCGGAAGGTGATGGGCAAGCCCTTCAAGCGCCTGGATGGACCCCTCAAGTCCACCGGCCGCGCCAAATACACCTCAGACCTCAACCTGAAGGGCATGCTCTTCGCGGTCTACCTCACCAGTCCGTACGCGCACGCCCGCATCACGTCGATCGATACCAGCGCAGCCGAGAAGACCCCCGGCGTGAAGTCGGTTTACGTGATCTCGCCGGCCGGCACGGAAATCCAATGGTTCGGCCGCGAAGTCGCCGCGGTCGCCGCCACCAGCGAGGAAATCGCCCGCGACGCCGTGCGCAAAATAAAGGTCGATTACGAGGTCATGCCCCACCTGGTGAAGGAAGCCGATCTGAGCAAGGCCGGCTCCAAGGGCAAGGCCGCCGGCGAAAAGATCGTCGGCGATCCCGATAAGGCGATCCAGGAGGCCGAGGTCGTCTCCGAAGGCACCTACGGAATCCCCATGGCCGATCACGTCTGCCTCGAGCCCCATGGCTGCGTCATCCAGTGGCAGGGCGACCAGGTGCAGGCCTGGCCCTCCACGCAGTTCGTGACCGGATGGGCGGGCTCCATCGCCCCCAATCTCAAAGTTCCCGCCGCCAACGTGAAGGTGAAGATGGACTACATCGGCGGCGGCTTCGGCAGCAAGTTCAGCCCCGGAGCCTGGGCTGAAGTCGGCGCCATTCTGTCGCAGAAAGCCGGCGGCGCGCCGGTCAAGATCTACCTCGATCGCGCCACCGAGATGGCCATCGCCGGCCACCGCCCGTCCGACTACGGCAAAATCAAGATCGCCGGCAAAAAGGACGGGACGATCACTACGTTCCAGGCCGATAGCTGGGGCAGCGGCGGCTTCCCGGGAGGCCCGCAACCGCCCTTGCCGTATTGCTACGCCAATATTCCGAACCAACGCATCAACTTCGTCTCCATCGTGACCAACCAGGCCGGCTCGCAGGCGTGGCGTGCGCCCAACAACCAGCAGGCGTCGTACCTCACTTGCAGCGCCTTCGAGGACTTCGCGGCCAAGGCCAATCTCGATCCGCTCGACGTCTTCCTGAAGAATGCCGATTACGCGCCCGCCCGTCCCGGCCCCGATCACTACCGCTGGCAGCTTCAGAAGGCCGCCGAGCTAGCCGAATGGAAGAAGCTCTGGAAGCCGCGCGATCAGAAGAGCGGCACCGTGCGCCGCGGCCTCGGCCTCGGCATCAATCTCTGGCAGGGCGGCGGGCACTCCTGCACCGCTCGCACTACGATTCACCCCGATGGTTCCGTCCTGCTCGAAATGGCCACCCAGGACCTCGGCACGGGCACCCGCACCGTCATGGTGCAGGTCGCCGCAGAAACCCTCGGCCTCCAGATAGGCCAGATCAAGCTGGTGATCGGCGATAACTCGCTGCCTCCGGGTGGCGCCTCTGGCGGTTCCACCACCGTTGGCGGCGTTTCGTCCGCCACGCGCAAATCCACCATGAACGCACTCGCCAAGCTCTTCGAAGTGGCTGCGCCTTCGCTCGGCGCGCAGCCCGATGAGCTCGAAGCCGTCGACGGCCACATCCGGGTGAAAGGCAGTCCCAACAAGAGCATGACGTGGGTCGCTGCCTGCAAGAAGATCCCGCCCGGCGAAGGCAAAATCAGTGAAACCGGCGCCAACGATCAGCGGAATCCGATGGGCCTCAACTCCGCCGGCGCCGGCGGCGCGCAGATCGCCGACGTCACCGTCGATATGGAAACAGGCCTGGTGAAGATCAACCGGTTCGTCGCCGTCCAGGACTGCGGGCTGGTCGTCAACCCGCGCCTGGCCGAAAGCCAGATCTACGGCGCCATCATCATGGGCATCAGCACCGCGCTCTACGAAGAACGCATCTTCGACGAACAGACCGGCCGCATGCTCAACCAGGATATGGAATTCTACAAGCTGGCCGGCATTAAGGATATCGGCGACATCGTGGTGCACGTCGACATCCGGCCGGAGAATGACAAGCGCGGCGTCATCGGATTGGGCGAGCCGCCCGCGGTCGGCATCTGTGCCGCAGTCGGCAACGCGGTAGCCAACGCCATCGGCGTCCGCGTGCCCAATATTCCCATGAGTCCGATGAACGTGCTCAATGCGCTGGAAGGGAGGAACGCGTAATGCAGAACTTCGAATATGCCAACCCGTCCACGCTTCAGGAAGCTACGTCGCTGCTCTCCGCAAAATGGGGCGAAGCCGACGTGCTCGCCGGAGGCACGGACCTCATCAGTTGCATGAAGGACCACCTCCATACGCCCAAGCGCGTGGTCAATATCAAGGGCATCAAGGAGCTCGAAGGCATCTCCAAGTCCGACGCCGGCCTGCGTATCGGCGCCCTCGTCACCATGGAAGAGCTGGCCACCAACGCCGATGTGAAGTCCATGGCCAAGGCGCTCAGCGATGCCGCCGCCGGGATTCCCAGCCCGCAGATCCGCCACATGGGAACCGTGGGTGGCGATCTCTGCCAGCGCCCGCGCTGCTGGTATTACCGCAATGGCATGGGCCTGCTCGCCATGAAAGACGGGAAGAGCCTGATCCCGGACGGCGAGAACCGCTACCACTCCATCTTCGGCGGCGGACCCGCGTACTTCGTCAGCGCCTCCAGCCTCGGCCCGGCGCTGATCGCGCTCGGCGCCAAGATCAAGCTGGTCTCCGCCAAAGGACCGCGCGAAGTGCCGGCCGCCAGTTTCTTCGTCGTGCCGCAGAACGAAAACCAGCGCGAGATCGCGCTCCATGCGGATGAGATCCTCACCGAGATCACCATCCCGGCGGGCGCGGTCAAGAGCGCGACCTACGAGGTGCGGCAAAAGGAGGCCCTGGATTGGCCTCTCGCCGCCGCCAGCGTCGTGCTCCACATGAAGGGCAACGCCGTAGGCAGCGCCAAGGTGGTGTTGGGCCACGTTGCGCCGAAACCCTGGGATTCTTCCGACGCCGCCAAGGCGCTCGCCGGCAAGACCATCACGGCCGACACCGCCGAGGCCGCCGGGAAAGCCGCGGTCGGTAGTGCGCAGCCGCTCAGCCAGAATGCCTACAAGGTCACGCTGGCGAAGGTGGCCGTGAAGCGCGCGCTGCTCGACGCCGCCAAACAGAAGGCCTGAGTATGGAACGCCCCGGTTTCACCAAGGTCAGCATGAACCGCTGCGAAAAGCTGCGCTGGAAGGGCCTGTACATCGAAGCGCTCGAGGACCCCTCGATTCCGCCGAACAATGAACGGTCCTTCTGGTGCCAGCACACCTTCACTTGTCTCGGCCCCGACGGCAAAGTCGTGGACGAGTTCGAGTGCAGCCCCGCGCGCACCTGCTACGAACAGTTGTGACGTTGGCGCAGGCTTCCCGGCCTGCGCGCTACTGCTTGCGGAAGACCAGCTCTACGCCGCCGACGATCGTGCGGCCGGGCATCGGGACGCCGGCCACTTCCTGGTAGCCGGTGTTGGAGAGATTCGTCGCCTGGATGAAGGGATGGACGCGGCCGTGCGGCAGGGCTGCGTAGACATCGCAGAGTACGTAGGGGCTCTGCGCGTAACGCTCCACCACGCCCACGCGCGTGCGGAAGAGGAAGTTGGCGCTCGGGGTGATGGTCCAGGAGAAGATGCCGTAGTTCTTCGGGTAGTTGAAGGTGTACTTGGTGGCGCCGGCGGAGATGGTGTCCTGGCTGCCGTTGAGCGCGGTGTAGCGGAAGTCGAACGTGTTGACGTTTGACGGCGTCCAGCGCAGGCCGGCTTCGATGCCGCGGAAGGTGAGGTTCTGGATGTTGAGCGCGCGCCAGATATCGGTGGGCGAGTTGCGGTAGTAGTCGATGCCGTCGCGCACGCGGCGATCGAAGATGGTGAGGTCGGCGCGGGTGTGGGGTGAGGGCAGCCAGTCGAGCCCGGCTTCGTAGGTCCAGGCGCTCTCGGGGCGCAGGTTCGGATTGCCCTGGTTGGCGGGGTCGTGATA